>DASPUC010000037.1 GCA_035623075.1 Nitrospiraceae bacterium
CCGAGAGACGCGCTCAGCAAGCCGCCGATGGTGGCTCCAACATAAATTGAGAGCTGCTCCGTCGCCTGCCCCATCAGTCCAGCCAGTGGCACGATAGCGAGGGCGGAAGCAATAAAGATTGCGATCGGACTGGCGCCGTACCAATCCAGCCCAACCGCCAACGGGATGCAAACCAGCAGCAGGTTCAAGGTCATGGTCGTTCCCTATCAGGAGAATGCCTGCGCGTCCTCAGAAGGGAATGTCCCCTCCGGCCGTCCGTTCGAGGAGGAGCCTGAGCTGCTCCGGGCATTCAGAGATGTGTTATCCTCCCTCCTCCTTGAGGCTCAGCTGAAACCTAACAGGTTCAAGGGAAGACGCGTCATGTACGGTCCACTCAGCCCGCGGGAGCCTAGCACAAGAAAACTTTACTCGCAAAGCAAGCCTGTCCGCTTTATTGTGCCCGAAGTGCAGGGTGTTGGATTCGAATCCGGAATTTGCTGCTCAGCTTCGTATGCGACTACAGGCGAGATTGAATTCAATCTGCTCTTGGTAACGGTGGCCTTGCCGAGTCAAAATGGTGACGCATGAAACTTTGGGGCCATCTGTATGAGGTAACAGAGCTTACATCGTTCATCCGTCATTATGTGGTGAACAGATCTCAGCCGAGCCCAGACAGTATTCGTCCTATTCGAGATGCCCACGTCATCCTCTGCCAATTAAACAAAGGTGCCTCCAGTTCGCGCGTCCTCGTCGAGTCCAAGACGGATGAAGGAGGCCGATTCGAGCTGAATGTTCCGAACCTCTCGGACACTCCCGTATTTCTGTTCGTGTCCGGCCCTGACGATGTCACCGGGTCCAACGTCGGAAACGAGCATCGATCCAGCTATAGGTACCGCTCCTTTCCGTTTGACCCCGACGCGAATGGCGAACTACGACGGGACATGTACGTGACCCGCCTCGTCCTCCCAAGCGAGTCCGGATATTCGCAGGCTTCATTAGCCGACGCCCTGACCGAGACAAAAAAACAGAACACAGAAATCGAATGGATTACAGGCACGATCACCTCTAACGGTATTGTTCTGAGCTGCGGTGGAAAGGGCGCTAGGGCGTCGGGCCGGCTCGTGCTCAAAGCCAACCTGTCGGGCGATCTGACCAGGATTTTGGACCACTCTGTCGAGGATTTTCATCTGGAGCTTCCCGGTCCGTCCTGGTTGGTCGGATTTGTCGTCTCACGGAACGCGATCGAAGCATCCATCCGAGCCGGCCTCGCTGATCTTGCCAACGAGATCAGCGAGCGGCTGCGCCTCAACACCATCGCACTATTCACAGGCCAAGTACCGCCCGCGGACCCTGAAGCTGCCAAGAGACTTGTCGGCGAGACCACGCTTTCGGTCAATCGTCTTCTCTATACAACCACACCTGGCAGTGAATCCTCGATGGCCTCTTGCACGATTACAATCGAGGCTTGTGTCGGTTTCGACAGGACGCTTAAGAAAGGCACTTCACGTGTATGACATCTTCTCGAAGAGTTGGCGAAGGCGAAGAAGGAGAATACAGCGTCACACAGGAATGACGGAGTCTTCGTAACTTGACCTATTGTGACCGCTGATGGTAGCCTGCCGCCTCTGTTGGCACCGTGTTAGCTTTTTTGCATAAAGTACACCGTTCACCGATGTAGGCCGAGCGGCAAATGCCGTGTTCTTGTCGACAAGTCCTTCCCGCTCACACAACTGCAAGCCTTATCCGTTTTTGAAGCAATTGGAATAAATTCATGAACCTTCGCTTGAAGAACTGATCTTGGGATAACAAGTATGGAACATCACATGATAAAGACCCAATCTTCTATCGGCTATCTTCACCAATGGCTGGCAAACGAACGAGGCGTCGCCTTGTTAGCTGTAGCTCTCTTGATAAGTCTGCTCTTCGCCGGACCCACCGCCGACGCAGCTGACCTGCCGACGGTGGATGATGTCATGAAGGAGTTGAAGATCTCGGATAGTGACCAGGAAAAAATCCGGCGAGGTGAAATCGTCGATTGGTCACCGACAGAAGGATCGGATCGGGAACTGGCGCTCGGCATGGTGTTTCTTGTCAAGGCCACACCAGAGGAAATCACTCCGATATATCGACAGGCCATGATCCTCAGGGAAGTGTCGG
Organism: Nitrospiraceae bacterium; assembly: GCA_035623075.1. Classification (NCBI taxonomy): domain Bacteria; kingdom Pseudomonadati; phylum Nitrospirota; class Nitrospiria; order Nitrospirales; family Nitrospiraceae; species Nitrospiraceae bacterium. The sequence goes on from DASPUC010000037.1 coordinate 2,137, forward strand.
TGATTACAGCCCATGGCACTATTACGGGTGAAGGGACCATGGATCAATTGGCCGGGGTGGCATTGAAGCCGAACGCGGAAAAGGAGGCCAAACGCTATCTGAACGCGGAACCGGGCGAGGAGTTGAATCTGGACGCGAAGGAGATGGCGGGCTTTCGGGCGCTTCAGTCGCAGGCCAAGGACGGGGCGATCTCGGTGAAGAAGGTTGAAGAACTGCTTCGTGAGGGGCTGCTGGCTCGATACAAGGGCTACCATACAGAGGGGCTGGCAGGCATCGCGCCTTATGAGCGTGGCCACGGGAAGCAACGACGGGCAGGAGATGAGCTGCTTCTATCGACCAAGCAGCTGTCTGGTGTGGCCAAGCATCTGCCTGTCTTCCACAACTTTCTGATCAATTATCCGAAAGGTCTGCCTGCGGAGGAGGTCAAGAACTTCGAGGAAAGGTTCTACTGGCTCAACATCGATATCTTTGGTCGCCCGACCTATGTTCTGGTTCACCGAATGCTGTACCATGTGGGCGAAGCCGTGATGGCGGTTGAGCGTCAGTATTATGCCAGCCACGACTACAATACGATGCTTCAAGGAGTCGCTGCGCTCCCAACCAAGGAGGGCACTTTCTTGTTTTACATCGGCCGAGTCTCGACCGATCAGGTCGCGGGATTTACGTCTTCCGCTCTCCATCCTGTATCTCGCGCGATCGCTGCGCCCTATATCAAGGACATGTTTAGGAGCCTTCAGGAAAGAGCGAAGAAGAAGTAGCGTGTCCTAGACTTAGAATCTGCACCATCGCTCAGACGGTTGGGCTCATCAAGGTTCTGTCTAAATCAATCTGAGCATTCCCGACAACCACAGCCCTTCACTGAGGTAGCCCGACGATTTCTTCGGAAGAATTCTGATTCCTCGCACCAGTTGAACAGTTATATGCTCACGTATTCCACGGAGTGACCGCACAGTGATCATCCGTTTCGCACCCGGTCTTCGGAAGCTTCTGAACTACCGGCGTGAATGGTTCCGGGCTGATTTGGTCGCCGGTGTCTCGGTTGCTGCCGTGGCAGTTCCAACTGCGATCGCCTATGCGCAATTGATCGGCTTTGAACCGATCGTCGGGCTATATGCGGCGATCCTTCCACTCGTAGCCTATGCGCTGTTCGGGACCTCACGCCAGCTTATCGTCAACCCCGACGCGGCCACGTGCGCCGTATTTGCCGCCACCGTGCTGCCGCTTGCCGGCGGTGATCCCAATGCCCTCCGGTCGCTCTCCATGGTACTGGCAGGGTTGACCGGCCTGGTGTGCATCGCGGCAGGACTCTTCCGACTTGGCTTCGTAGCCGACTTCCTTGCGAAGCCGATCCTGGTCGGCTATCTCAATGGCGTGGCGATCAGCATCTTTCTTGGTCAGATCGGGAAAGTCTTCGGCTTCGCCATGCACTCGCGCGGGATCATCCCACGGCTCATCGAGTTCGCCGGTAAGCTGCCGCAAACCCATCTGCCAACGCTTGCCGTGGGAGCGACAACGTTCGCGATAATCATGGGAAGCAAACGCCTGGTACCTCGCGCGCCAGCTCCGTTACTGGCCACAGCGGCAGCCGTCGCACTGGTCTATGGCTTGAGTCTGGAGGCTAGTGATGTGGCGGTTGTAGGTGCATTACCGGCGGGACTGCCAACCCTGAGCTGGCCACAATTTGATCCCGAGCTTTTGAAGCCCCTGCTCGGCGGCGCCCTCGGAGTGGCGCTCGTGAGCTTCAGCAGCGGCATGGTGACCGCAAGGAGTTTTGCCGCCCGGAATCGTTACGACATCGACGTGGATCAGGAATTCATCGCGCTCGGTGCTTGCCAGATCGCCGCCGGTATGTCGCAGGGCTTTGCCGTGACCGGAGCTGACTCTCGCACTGCGGTAAACGACGCAATGGGCGGCAAAACTCAAGTGGCTGGGCTGATTGCCTCTGCGACGATGGCGGTGGTGCTCTTTTTCCTGACAGAGCCCTTGCGCTATCTGCCGGTGGCAGCGTTGGGCGCGGTTTTGATCGTCGCCGCCGTCGGACTCTTCGATGTGGCTGCGCTCCGCAAGATGTGGCGTGTAAACCGATCAGAGTTTGTGCTGGCCCTGTTCACCACGCTTGGCGTCATCTGGCTGGACTTACTGGAAGGCATCCTCCTGGCAGTGGGATGCGCCTTGCTCCTGCTGATCAAGCGAACGTCGCGACCGCCGGATGCTGTGTTGGGTCGAGTGCCGGGGATGAGAGGATGGCATAACGTGGCCGACCATCACGATGCGGTAACTCAACCAGGCCTGATGGTCTACCGATTCAGCGCCGCGATCGTGTTCTTCAATGCGGGGTATTTCAAAAAGCAGGTCTTGGAGCTTGTCGCTCGCCACCCAGACATTGAGTGGCTCGTTGTGGATGGAAGTACAATCAACGTGGTCGATGTCACCGGTGCCGAAATGCTCGAATCCCTCGCCGAAGAACTGGAGGCCAAGGACGTTCGTTTCTGCCTTGCGAACGTTCACCGTGACGTGCGCAACACACTCAAACGTGCCGGTACTCTCTCACGCATCAACACCGACTTCATCTTCCCGTCACTCAATACCGCGACCGACGCATTCCTCGCACGCACACAAGCGTGAGAAAATTCAAGAAGGCTGATAGAAGAGAGCGGACATCCGGGAACCGGTTGCGTACTTTTGGTTGTTCGAATTCAGCCCTCGGAGTTCTCGTTGAAGCAGAGCTCCGAACGGGAATAATGAGGCTGCACGAACAACACTACCAGATATGTAAAAGAACACCCTGCGGCTCAAGCCGAAAACATGACAGAGCTCATAGATATTTACTTTCACCTTAGGCCAGCCTATATTGGCTGGGTTGAGGGGTTGTATCGGTCAGCTGAGGCTCATCTTCGATGTGAAGCAAGCCCCTACCCGATACGGAATTGTCGGCACGAGTAGATTCTATGCATCCATCAATGGTGATTCGGGGGATGATCGCGCGGCTGGGGATTCGGCCCTATCCCCTCTCCCTTACCTACGAGGTGACATGGCAGTGCAATCTGGCTTGCTCCTATTGCGACCGGCATACCCCAATGCCGCAGGAAATGACGCGCGATCAGATAATCAAAGCGTTGGAAGAGTTTCATGCGCTCGGCATGCGACACACCAATCTCGATGGTGGGGACCCCCTCGTCCATCGACACATCGACGAGATCGTCGAGTGGCTCGTGCAACGGGGCATCACCGTCAGCATGCATACCAACGGAATACTGGTTCCCAAAAAGATCAACACTGTTCGAAAACTTTCACGAGTGAAGATCAGCTTGGATGGACCACGTGAACCCCATGATGCTATGCGGGGACCGGGAAGTTTTGATCGGGCTATTACAGGGGCGAAGGCCGCTCAAGCAGTTGGAATCCCCGTAGAGTTTACCTGCATCGTCGGGCGTCACAACGCCGGGACCCTCGATTCACTTATGGAGATCGCGGCGGACTTAACAATTCCGGTGGTCTTCCAGCCCGCGTTGAACAGTTTATTTCTGGAGACCGCTCGAGACGGATCGGCCTGGCAACTAGACGCCCAGTCCATTCGAGCAGCGTTCGGACACATCGAGCAAATCAAGCGACGCAGTACCGTGGTGGGGAATGAGTGGTCCAGCCTGCGGCATTTCCGTACGTTTCCTGAGGATACAACGCCCCCTTGTGCAGCGGGCTGGGTTCTGGCCACAATGGACGCCGAGGGAACGCTATTCCCCTGCGGTCAAGTCAACCGCGCTGATCACTCCAACAACGTCGTGCGCCTGGGAGTGGCTCGCGCGTTCGCCGGACTTTCGAGGAAGGGGTGCAGTCAGTGCTGGTGCGCACGCCTGGTTGAAGGGAACTACGAGTGGGGAATGCGCATCGATCGCATGCTGCCGCCGCTGATCATGCCACAGTCATCAGGAGGAGAATCGAGAGGCGCGTGAAACAGTTAACGATGCCTTCATTGAATCACCGTGCCGATTCTCAACCTATCTCATGGTGGGACTGGTTGCGCTACGGACCATTTTTAGCGCAGCTGGTGGTCACGCGACGATGCAATCTCTCCTGTGGCTATTGCTCCGAGTACGACAGCACCTCACAACCCATTCCCATTGCCATCCTCCAGAGCCGTATGGAGAAGTTACGTCAGCTGCGTACATGGGCCATGGCATTAATGGGTGGTGAACCGACGCTGCATCCGGATCTCCTCCAGATCTTCGCAGAAATGCGCCGATTAGGATTCCGCCGCCGCATGATGACCACGAATGGCATTCTGCTGACGAAGGAGCTGATCGAAGGGCTAAATACCCAAGGCATGACTGATCTGAACGTCAGTGTCGACGGCGTGAAACGGAACTCTACAACGATGAAGGTGCTGGAGACGCTGCGATCGAGACTCGAGCTCCTGGCCCAACATGCGCGCTTTCGCGTTGTTCTGAGCGCCGTCATCGGCAGCGCACCTCCAGAAGAAGTCCTTCAGGTCGTCGATTTCGCAACCTCGCATGGATTTAGTCCGCGCGTGCTCTTGTTGCATGATGAATCGGGGCAAATCGGACTCTCTCCCGATCAGTTGGCTCTCTATGCAGAAGTCAAGCGCAGAATTGGCCGGGCCGCGAATGAAGCGGGCAACTATCGCGATCGTTTGATCCACGGAGCACAAGCGCCGTTTCGTTGTCGAGCCGGTGCGCGATACCTGTACGTCGATGAATTCGGAATGGTGTGCTGGTGTGCGCAGACCCGCGCCTCGTTCAGGAAGCCCCTACTGGACTATACCCTGGATGACCTGCGTGAGCAGTTTTACACCGGGAAATCCTGCCAGGCCACATGCAGTGTAGGTTGTGTGAGAACCGTCTCCGCTTATGACGCCTGGCGCTTGCAAGGGGCGTCGTCGAATTAGTCGACCACATGGAAGGGGATGGTGTAGCTCGGTTGTTCAGTTCAGTCTAAATAGACGACGAGACAAACCCAGCTATCCCTTCGATCGTAAGCTAACCCGCAACCGTAACAGACGATGAGAAAATGCTATCAAGTTGGCGTGCTTTTGGCCGGAGTTGGGGTGATCGGATGGATTCTCTGGACGGTTGGGCTCGCAACGGTCGCGGCGAACCTCTCCGTCATTGGAGCTCGGCTGCTTGCCTTCATCGCACTCTATCTGTTTGCTCAACTTGCCTTCATGGTCGCCTGGTGGGTGGTGATGGACCGCGATGCCCAGGCCTACGGTTTTCTGAGGCTGTTCGGTGTCTACCTGGCGGGCGATACCGTCAATTATCTCGTTCCCTCGGGTAATCTTGGAGGGGAGCCAGTCAAGGCCTACCTGTTAAGAGACACAGTGGGATTCGGGCAGGCGCTGACTTCGATCGTCATTCACAAGCACGCGGAACTGATTGCCGAATGGGTCTTGCTGGTTGGAGGCCTGACGGTTTGCCTTGCATACATAGAGATGCCGAGTGTCGTGACGCTTGCAAACACGGTGATTGTCGGCGGACTCGGAGTGAGCCTCATTATCATGACGTGGGCCCTGAGAGCGGGCACGCTTTCCCCGATCCTGCGTCGGTTATCTGATTGGAAACCGCTGGCCTCCTACCTGCAAACCCATCAGCCTGCTGCGGACGCGCTGGCTACGCGACTTCGTACGTTTTACAAGGAGCAATGGCGGTGGTTTCTTGTTTCGACAGGCTGGTGTCTTATCGGATGGTGCGGCGGACTTCTAGAGACCTACTTGGTCCTTCACATCCTCTCCCCGGCGGAGGGGTGGACCACAGCTGTGGCGGTCGAAACCATGGTCCTGGCTTTTAACATTGTCTTTGGGTTTGTTCCGGCACGCCTAGGCAGCGCCGAGGGAGTGAGGGTCGGTGTGTTTGTGTTACTCGGGCTTCCGGCTGCGCAAGGGGTTGCATACGGAGCTGTTCGCCGTGCTCGGGAATTGGCCTGGATTTTGCCAGGCTTTGTCATCTTGTGGAAGCGACACTTGAGGTGGTTCACTCAAGAAGATGCTGAGACGCTCCCAGCGCGGCTCGCCTGACACGTGGTCAGCCCACTGTCGTGCTGCTTGCTGAGTGAGATTGAGCGAAATGAAGCCAGGCCTATTGGATGAAATAGCTCGACCGCGTTTGGATCGATCGTCGATCACGGCGATCCTTTTCGATTTCGGCGGAACATTGGATGCGGACGGTGTGGCCTGGAAGGAACGGTTTCTTCGCTTGTATCGGGAGGAAGGAGTGGACGTTTCGAGTGAGCGGTTTGCTCGAGCTTTCTATAAAGCCGACGATGCACTCGTAGGTAGGATCCCGTCCACGCTATCTCTCCAAGACACCGTTCGCCGCCTCGCACAGGATGTGGCGCGAGAGCTTGAGGTGAGCGATCAGGCCACGGTGGCACGAGTTGCCAATCGGTTCACGGCCGAAGCCCTCGAGCGCCTCACGAAGAATCTGTGCGTGTTGCAGGATCTCAGCCGTCGCTATCGCCTCGGGATCGTTTCGAATTTCTATGGAAACCTCTCAGCCGTCTGCCGTGAAGCCGGTTTGGATCCGTTCTTCCAGACCATCATCGATTCTGAGGTGGTAGGGCATCTCAAACCGAGTCCTGAAATCTTTTATACGGCATTGAAGGATCTCCAGGCCGAACCGTGGCAGGCTGTATTCGTGGGGGATTCTCTCCAGCGCGACATGGCGGGAGCCAAAGCAGTCGGGATAGCCCATGTCTGGCTCACTTCGCAAGCGTCTCAGCAAGGAGAAGCCTGTTGTCCCAACGATCCGGTTGCGCATGGGTTGGAAGACGTGAGAACGTTGTTCGTATGACGCACAAGGGAATCATACGGGGGGGCATCATCGCTGCAGGCGAAGGGTCCCGTCTCCGGCAGGCCGGATATACGGAGCCGAAACCTCTCGTGCCGATAGCGGGCACTCCGCTCATCGAACGAGTGATCGGCAATTTTCTGGCGGCCGGGATTGAATCGTCGGTGATCATTTTCAATGAGGAAGGGGGGCGAGAGTGCGAGCGCTGGGTCCGTTCTCGATTCCCCGATGTAGACATCGAGGTCATTATCAAGACCACGGCATCATCCCTTGAAAGTTTTCTCATGGTGGCCGGGCGAATCAAAGAGGGGCCTGCGCTCATTTCAACCGTAGACGCGTGGTGTTCACCGGAAGATTTCAAAGGCTTTGTCGAAGCGGCTGCGCGCCGACCACCGGAGTCGACGGTGCTGGCCGTCACACCGTTCGTGGCAGATGAGCGTCCGCTCTGGGCCCTGTTGGATCAGTCGGGTCGCGTGAAGAGTCTCGGAAATTACACCGGCACGATGGTAACGGCAGGCATGTACCTTGTGCCAGAGCGAGTGAGGCAGCTCTCAGTACCGAAAGAGCTCAACAGACTGAGGGATTTCTTGGGTTGGTTGGTCACGATCGGCGAACCGGTTTTTGGTATTCCGATTGAAACAGTGGTGGATGTGGACCGGGGTGAGGATGTGCCGTTGGCCGAGGCTTTGACGAGCACATTCCGGTTGAATCAGGCAGATCGAGCGTCTGAGGAGGTTACGTGAACGAACGGGAATGTTGGGGGATTTTCCGAGAACGGGCGCATTCGCCGGGACGGGAATTTGACGACGCCGAGATTCTTCGGCTAACCGGCAAGCATCTGGATGCAATGGGATTCCACGTCAGCCTCAAGACAACGGACGAGATTCCCGCAAGAGCTTCCGGACCTCCTCCGGCGATGTTCATGATGTGCGAGCAGATCCGAATTCTGGAAGAGCTTCAGCGATGGGAACAACGAGGGGCCCGCATCGTCAACACCCCAGTGTCGGTGCTCAATACGTACCGGGAGCGGATGGTGCTGCTGCTGGAGCAGGCACGTGTCTCTTCGCCTGCGAGCCGGATCATACCGACGAATGCACCAAGGATCACGTCCGCCGATCCGGTCTGGGTGAAACGCGGAGATGTGCACAGTACGCAAGAAGAGGACGTTTCGTTCGCTGCCAGTGGAGTTGAAGCAGAACAAGCGTTGCGGCGCCTGGCTCTACGCGGGGTTCCATCAGCCGTGGTACAAGACCACATTGCAGGCGATCTTCTCAAGTTCTACGGCATCGGTCGGCCTGATCTGAAACCGAGAGACGGCACATGGTTTCGATGGTTCTATCACAAAGATCAACGGGTCGCGGGACACTCGTTCAATCCGAAAATGCTAGTCGACCTTGTCCACCGCGCGGCAGCGGCTCTCGGCCTTGAAATCTATGGAGGAGACGCGATCGTGAGTGATGGAGGTGCCATCACCCTGATCGATTTGAATGCCTGGCCGAGCTTTGCGCTCTATCGTGACGAGGCGGCGAAACATATCGCAGCCTATCTGGCTGAGCGGTTTCTGGGAGAACGGGCCGCATGAAACGTCACAATCCAGGTCCGCGCTCCATGCGCATCGTGGAACAGGAACAGCAACACATGTCTCCTGGCTTGCAGTCGATCGCTCTCTACTCCGGTTTGGCAATGGCGCATGGCACCGGCTGTACGCTGATCGATGAAGACGGCAAGCGCTATCTCGATTTTGTCGCCGGTATCGGAGTGGGCAGTGTCGGTCACTGCCATCCCCACTATGTGGAGGCCTTGAAACAACAAGGCGAGCGTCTGACGTTCAGCAGCTTTACCACTGAAGTCCGCGCAAAATTTCTGACCCTCCTCGCGTCAGTCACCCCGAAGGGGCTCAGCCGAATTCAAATGTTTTCGGGTGGCGCGGAGACGGTAGAGGCGGCCTTCCGTCTCGCAAAATCTGCCACCCGCAAGTTCGAGTTCATCGGTTTCTGGGGCGGCTTTCACGGAAAGACGGGCGGGGTCTTGGGATTACTCGGAGATGACTTTAAGAAGGAACTCGGACCGTTCATGCCAGGTCTCTATTCAGCACCCTATGGACACTGTTATCGCTGTCCGTGGAAATTGACGTTTCCGAGCTGCGGGCTGGCCTGCGCCGAGCATTTACGCCAGGTCATTCGGTACCAGACGCAAGGTGAGATTGCCGCGATCATCGTGGAACCGGTTCAAGGAACAGCGGGGAACGTTGTGCCTCCTCCGGGCTTTCTCCAAGCGGTCCAGGACATTGCCAAAGAACATGGTGCGTTGCTCATCGCCGACGAAATGCAAACCGGATTCGGTCGAACCGGATCGATGTGGGGATGCGACCATGAAAGACTGGTTCCCGATGTCATGACGGTCGGGAAAGGCATCGCGGGGGGATTTCCGTTGTCCGCGCTGATTTCAACTGATGAGCTGACCAGCCGGAAGCCGTTCGCCAACCCGAGCGGCAGCTCGTCGAGTTACGGAGGGAACCCGCTGGCTTCAGCAGCAGGTCTGGCCACATTGGAAATTATCATCAAGGACGACCTCGTGAAGAATGCCGAGCGTGTCGGGAACGTGATGATGGCAAGGCTCCGTTCCATGCAAGATCGTTATCGATGCATCGGCGATGTCCGGGGAAGAGGCTTGATGCTCGGCCTCGAGTTAGTCCGGAACCGGGAGTCGAAAGAACCGCTCCCGAAGGACGTGACGCGGGCTTTATTCCAGGAATGTTTGCGCCGTGGACTGGTCGCCATGTGTTACTCACCCATCATACGAATCAGTCCACCCCTGGTCATCAGCGAAGACCAGGCCTTGCAAGGCCTCGAGCTCTTAGACGAGGCCTTGGCCGCAGTGACGCGGGATTATCAGCTCGAATAGGCGGGAGCAATGCTACGCGGAGCACTCATCGGATTCGGCAACGTGGCGGCCAACGGCCATGTGCCTGGATGGTTGGCGTGCCAGGATGTTGAGATTGTAGCGGTGTCGGATACAAACAAAGCGAGGCAGTCCGAAGCCGAACGTCTGCTCCCCTACGCACGCTGGTACGACTCTGGTGAGATGTTGCTGGCCGAGGAGCGGCCTGATTTCGTGGATATCTGCACGCCTCCATCCGGCCACGCTGACCTCATTCGAGCCGCTCTGCAGCGAGGATTGCATGTGCTGTGCGAGAAACCGTTGGTGACATGCCCTGACGATCTTGTTGAACTCTCAGTGTTGGCCGGAGCCGAAAGAAAAGTTCTCTATACGGTGCACAATTGGCACCACGCTCCGAATATCGTCTTCGTCCGTGAGCTTCTCCAACGACGTGAAATCGGATCCATCACCCGATGCATCTGGCAAACCCTTCGTATCAAGCCGGCGGCAGCCGTCACCGGCCAGCCGGGCAATTGGCGTCTCGATCCACAAGTCGCAGGGGGAGGAGTGCTTGTCGACCATGGATGGCATGCCTGTTATGTCATGCTCAGCTGGTTGAATCAGAGGCCGACTGCGATCAGTGCCAGGCTGGAGACCAGACGTCACGTTGACTCTCCTCTCGAAGACACGGCAACGGTCCACATTCAGTTTCCGCGCGCAACCGCGGAACTGTTTTTGACATGGGCGGCCGACGATAGACGCAATACGGTCGAGATCTCCGGTGACCGCGGCACAATACGTCTTGAGAATAATTCCGTTGTGCTCTCGCAGCCCAACTCACATGAAGAACCGCGTCGTTGGACTTTGGCGTCGAGCCTGGCCGAAGGCTCCCACCATCCGGAGTGGTTCGGTGGCGTTGTCAACGGATTTCTTGCGGAGATGGCGGAGGCAACGACGAGAGGTCACAATTTCTCCGAAGCGGCTCTCTGTGTCCAGATGCTGGCCTTGGCTCAATTATCCAACCGACAAGACGGCGCCTGGCTTCCGATCCCGGACTCAATCTCAGTTGAGAAGATGGACACGGGAGTGCCGCGGTGACTCTTCTCTCAAATGAGACCGCAGTGTCCGATTATCCTGTGCCAGTCAGGCGTAATGGTCCAACGCTCATTGTGGTTTTTCCACAAGAACAGGATCACGAGAAGCCCATTTCGCCCATGACGGTTGTGTTGGGCTTATCCCTTCTCCGACGAGTTATATTGACGGCCCAGCGAGCAGGATTCTCGACTCCCTTCGTGGCAACCTCCGACCCTTCTGGGATCAAACAGATTCTGGACGGAACTTCTGCCATCGCAATATCGCCATCCGACGTGAGCACTCACCTCCCTCAAGGACGAATCGTGCTGTTGACCTCGAACGTACTTCCGACTCAACAGTTCTTGCGACAGCTGTTGGATCAACCGCTTCAACCCGATCGAGTCTCTGTGTGTGGCAACGTAGCAGCATGGGTTGAACCGTCGAGGTCTTTAGATTGGTCCTCGGTCCTGCAGCATGTTTTGCGAGGTCACGGCTTGGGGGGAGCGTTTGTCGGTGCGAACGCGACCATCGTTGAAGAAAAAGTCGACGGGTTGTTTATCCTCAAGACCATGAAGGATCAACGGGTAGCTGAGCGTCATCTTCTGCGAGGGCTGATCAAGGATACAGAAGCATTTATGTCTCGACATTTCGAAAGACCAATGTCGCTGGCGATCACGCGACGACTCGTGTCACGTGCCATCACTCCCAACGCGATGACCACAGTCAGTGTCGGCATTGGACTCTTGGGATCCCCGTTTTTTCTCTCTTCGTACTGGGGCTATCAGCTCGTCGGCGCGCTTCTCTTTCTTGCGCACTCCATCCTGGATGGATGCGATGGAGAACTGGCGCGATTGCGTTTTGAAGAGTCGCGCTGGGGCGGCATTCTGGATTTCTGGGGCGACAACGTCGTGCACGTCGCGGTGTTTGCCTGTATGGGAATCGGATGGAGTCTGAGCGTCGGCGAAGCCTGGCCGCTCTGTTTGGGTGTTCTCGCGATACTGGGAACAATCTGTTCGGCCGGATTCGTCTATTGGCACACCATGCGGGGTGAAAAGTCGACCGGCCCGCTCTTTACGTCCGTCGTTCGATCGACAACCTCCAGGCTGTCTCATTTGATGGATTCACTGGGGCGGCGAGATTTCATTTATCTGGTCGTCATACTTTCGGCTTTTGGAAAGGCTTCGTGGTTTCTGGCCCTCACCGCGATCGGCTCTCCGATCTACTTCATCATCTTGGTGTGGCTTGCCCGCACTGAAGGCCGTAACAGAGGAGAACAATCATGAGTGAAAACAGTTCGCGTTATCCTGAATTGGCCAGGACGATCGCTCTGGCGCAGGGAAGGCTCGGGGTCCTCCTGCCAGGTCTGGGCGCCGTGGCAACTACCCTGATTGCCGGCACGCAATTGATCAACAAGGGTCTGGCAAAACCCTACGGATCGTTGACCCAGCTCCAGCGGATACGGCTCGGCAAACGCACCGCTCCTCGATTTGTTCCGATCAAGAAGGTGGTGCCGCTCGCCGAACTATCCGATCTGGTCTTCGGCGGCTGGGACATCTTTCCGGACGATGCCTACCAGACGGCCAGAGCCGCAGGCGTCGTGCCGCACGATCAGCTGGAACATGTGAAGCATGAACTCGAAGCCGTCAAGCCTTGGCCCGGCGCCTTCGAGCAGCGGTATGTCCGAAACCTGCGGGGGACCCACATCAAAACCGCAACGACAAAAATGGATCTAGCTGAAGCAGTGATGCGGGATATCGAGAACTTTGTCGCCGCAAACGGAATCCGCCGGTCGGTCATGATCTGGTGCGGATCGACTGAAGTGTACTCCCAGCCCGGCTCCGTGCATCAAACCCTGGAAGCGTTCGAGCAGGGTCTTAAGGAGAATGCGCCGGAGATTTCCCCTTCGATGATTTATGCGTACGCGGCTCTGTCCCTTGGTGTGCCCTTTGCCAATGGAGCTCCGAATCTTTCGGCTGATATTCCGGCACTCGTGCAACTGGCGGCCCAACGACGGGCACCGATTGCCGGGAGCGATTTCAAAACAGGACAGACCTTGATGAAGACGGTTGTTGCGCCAGGCCTGAAAGCCAGGATGTTGGGGCTCCGCGGCTGGTTTTCCACGAATATCCTCGGCAACCGGGATGGCGAAGTGCTCGATGATGCCGGCTCCTTCCGCGCAAAAGAGGTCAGTAAGAGCGGCGTATTGGATGCGATCCTGCAACCGGACCTCTATCCGGACCTCTATGGAAACTATTACCACAAGGTGCGTATCGAGTTTTACCCACCGCGCGGTGATGCCAAAGAAGGATGGGATAATATCGACATCGTTGGTTGGCTGGGGCAGCCGATGCAGATCAAGATCGATTTTCTCTGCCGCGATTCTATCCTCGCCGCCCCGGTCGTGTTGGATTTGGTGCTCTTTCTGGACCTTGCGCAACGGGCCAGACTCTCCGGGATTCAGGAGTGGTTATCATTTTACTTTAAGTCACCGATGTCTCGGCCTGATTTAAAGCCCGAGCATGATCTCTTTGTTCAGCACCTGAAGTTGACCAATACGCTCCGGATCCTCGTCGGTGAGGAGGTGTTGGACCACTCCGGGCTGGATTACTACGAGGGCGAGATGTCTCACGGCCACTGATGATACAACGTCTCGATGAGGACCAGGATTCGTTCTCGAAATACGGCTGGGTCGGAATCGGCGTTCTGTGGTGTCTGGTCATTCTCCTCTGTCAGCCTTCTTCCCTCACACGAGCAGAGAATCCGCACGAGACTCATCATCCCAGAGACGACGCTCATGGATCACTTTCTACGAAGCGATCTCCACGACCATGGGCCCTATGACCTCTGGTTGGGACGGATCGCCTGAAGGAAAGGCCTACTCAGAATTCAATCACCGCCTAGCAGGAGCCCTGGTAGTGATCATCGGCTTGGGGGGACTGCAAGGAAGCTTGGGCACGGCCCTTTTATCATGGATGCGGTTCCTCTTACCGGGCGCGCTGATGTCGGAAAAGAGAGCGGCCTCAGTCGTTTCGTAGCATCTCACGAGTCCACAGAGTTGGCTCCGTATCCCTTATCCGTTTGTGGCTCTCCTTCCTTCGCCATACCACGTGAAATCCGAGAGCCGAAGCACGACGGACAAAGGTGGAGTCCTTTCTCCTTTAACGTATAGAAGGTCTGGAGATCGGAAACCCCGCAGTCCATGCAAGTGACTGGGCGTAGTGAAGGTAAAGGATGCTGGCAGGTTGTTCGGCAGCACATGAACGAGACCTCGCTGCTCTTGGAGGAGGATCTATTCGGAATACCGCAGGAGTGTGCCCCAGCACAGAAGGGCATCGCTCACGAGCTGGCTGTCGTTCTCTACGGTTCAATTTTGGTAATTTTTGACCCTTGCAATCCCAACCCCGCCATCAGCCCCTGTTGGCTGAAAATGAAGGCATAGACGTCGCTCCGCCCTGTTGTCGTCGTGAGGCTCTTTCCCGCGCCTTTATCCATGACCACGATGCTGGGACCGACCCCGACCTCCCATCCCGAGCTATTGTCCAAGTACTCCAACGCCTTCTCGTTCATGAAGAACATGACATAGCCGAACGATTGGATGCCGGCTTGAAGGCCATACGACGCAGCGACATTGCTATAGTACCCGACCGTTGTCCCATCTTTTTTGAGGGCACCCTTCCCGTAGTGAGCCCCAATAATGAAGCCACCCTTCACGATGCTCGGAAAGATAAGGATACCCTTGGCCTCCTTGCGGAACATCTCCGCCTCCGGTGTATCTTCGAGCAGTTTCTTAAGTCCCGCATCCGCCTCGCGATCGATCTGCGCGGCCTCAGCGGACTGCCCCGCAATGGCTATCGAGGGATGAAGCGAGACACTCATTGACAGAGAAAGCAGCAGGATGATCAACGTACCGGACCTCACGGATCGTTCTCGCTCGGAAGCCTCCTTATCTGCTTGGTTCCACCTGCCCATTGTGCCGCCCGTCACTTCATGATGCTCCTGTTTCTTTCCACTCTTGATTCCTCTTCCTTCCGCAATTTTACGCACTAATGACTTGCATGTCGATCACCCACGCGTCACGCGCACTTCGACGCGCCGATTCTTTGCCCGGCCTGCATCAGTTGTATTCGGTGCAGTAGGCTTGGTGTCGGCGTAACCCGCTGTAGAGGCTCCGGTGAGCCCCCCATCGGCAAGAGCTTTTGCCGCATTGGCTGCGCGTGCTTCAGAAAGTTCCTTATTCGTGGGAAACCTCTCCTTCAAGGGGGATTTAATCGGCTGGCTATCGGTATGACCTTCCACCGCTACCTTATATTCCGGGAAGTCTTTGAGAATGGTCCCGACCTGTTTGAGTGCATCGGTGCCCGCGGGTTTCAGTTCGTCCTCGCCGCTCCCGAACAGGTAGCCAGACGCGAGATTGATTAAGAGTCGCTCGTTGTCCAAATCGACCATAATATCGCCCTTCTCGATTTGAGGACGAAGGCCCCGGACCAAACTGCGCTGGGCATCTTTGAGTTTCGACATTTCGGCAGAAAGTTCGCCGCGAAGGCTGGCGAGCTGGCTTTCCAAATCTGCGTTTCGCTGCTTGGCTGCGGCAAGGTCCGCAGCGAGTCTGTCCTTCTCTCCCGCTCCGGCTTGAAGCGCCGCGATTTCTGATTGCGAGGCGGCCAGCTGCCCTTCAAGATCCGCTACTCGTGCCTTGGACCCATCGAGGTTTGTCTGGGCCGATTGAAGGGATCCACTGGCGCCAGACCGGAGAGACGCGATCTCTCGTTCACGATCCGCCAGCTGCTTCCGTGCAGCGGCAAGTTCATCCTTCAACCGTTGCTGTTCTATTTCCCAAGAGGTCGGGTGACGGTACTCATAGCCGCCATCGCAGCAGATTCCGTTCCAATTGAGGGCACTCGCATTGCCAGCGAAGACCAACAGACTCAGGGTTAAAACCGAGCACTTCACAGTGTTCATGGTAGTAGTCTCCTTCTCCTTGAGATTAGCTGCTTCTGTCATATTTTGCCCCGCCAAACGCACAGTTACGCTCCACCCCGGCTGTCAGGCCACCAAGCCAACGGAGTTTCGCGAGGAGCAACCTGGAGCATGAAACAGTATTCTTGAATGGTACCCACTCTCGACGGCACTACGACGTCGACATCGGCTTGATCTCGACGAACTGCTTGATGTCTGTCACCCCTTCGGTCTTGCGGATGATGCCCAGGACAGTGTTCAGTTCGTCCTGGCTCCGAGACCGGCCGATGAGGTATACGACGTCCCGGACCGACCGCCACCGGTAGTTGACCGACGTGACTCCCCGAGTTGAGAGCAACTGCCCGTTGATCTTGGTTTCAATCCAAAAATCATTGACGGCCTGTCCGACCCCTTCTTTCTTGGACTCATCCTTGTTCTGGGCCGCCTCCCGACGCTGTTCCTTCTCCTCCTTGGACACGATCTGGATCTCGTTGTAGATTTTCTTCACACGCGAATCCGCTTTCTGGACCAGCTGGACCATGTCCGCCTTCACCTTGGGATCGTCGAGCGTGCCGGTCAGCATCACCCGCTGCTCCCAGACGTCCGTCTTGACGTCGAGCAGCAGACTTTTATCCTTATCGGCCAGGGCGGAGAGGATATTGGTGTCAACCTTCGCATCAAGGATATGATCATCATTGGAGCGATCTTCAAAAGCCGCTTTAGCGGCTTGCTCATACACCTGCATACATCCGGTCACGCCGAGCGCGACGATCACCGCTAGGCTAGCCAAGATGATCCGACCACTGCCTTGGGTCATGGTGTCCTCCCCTCTTTCGATTAAGAGCGCTGTACAGTCACGGCCAAGTGCAGCATGAGTGCCAGGCGCCCGTCGTGAAACTGCCCAGGAAGAAACAATCGCATTAACAAGACGTTAAGCATCTCAAATGGCTGTGGCGTAAAGAGAGTCAGTTGCCTCGTGGGGTGTTTCGGGTCAGTCATCTAGTCGATGGTTGTCCTCGATTTCCACAGCCGACCGTTGCGACCCCCTCTTGTTCAAGATGCCATGCACGGCCTGGGGTGTTCCGGTTGCACATTTCTTAAAGGCTATGATGAACATAGAGATGGGAGCGAGGAGATCGCGCGGCACTCAAAACCCAACAAACATGCGTCGGATTCCGGTTTCGATATTCCACTCATAGCCGCCGGGAATATTTCTGCCCCAGAGCCCGACACCGGGCCTCACCCACAGCCCCCAATCGTGGACGAAGCGATATCCTCCTTCGAATTCTAGCGTCATGCTACTCTTTGCCCTCTGATCCCAAAGCACTTGAGGGGTGAGCTCTATGCGTGTCCACCATTGATCCGTCCAAATCGTATTAAAAAAAATCTGGCCACTAGACGTGGATATAGACTGCCGAGAGGGATCTCCACCCACCGAAACCTGATGTTCGATCAGGGTGAATAACAGAGAATCCCATGCGGGAAACACGTGAGCCGTTGCTACGCCGGGACCGACGGTATATTTACCACTCCCCAGCGTGTCTTCCGCCGTCGGGAACGTGAAATCCATCCCGATAAAAATTGCATTCCTTGGATCTGAATAGACACGGCCACCGGTTCGTACGAAGAGATCGCTCACCCCGTTCTCATTGCTCGCACCAGCCTGGTTCGGCGTTGACCATACGTACGGTATGTCGGCGCGAAAGACAAAATTTCCCTGATAGGGGACATCGAACCGGGTGACAAGATTGTTTGTCCGCTTGCCTCCTTCCAACGCATCATACCGAAAGAGGGTCTGGGCTCGACCAATGATGGCAGTGGGATCGTTTCCCATTCTGGCTGCGAGGTTGGACAGGGTCTTCGCCTTGTCTTCCTCTTCGGTAGTCAGTGGCTGCCATCCGAATAGCTTGATCAATGATCGAAGCCCAACCGCCTCTTCTCCTGATCTGGGTGCCGACTCATCTGCCCCAAGCCCACGAGTCTTTTCGAAAACAGCTTCCTGAGCACGCTTCAGAGATTGGGCACTCCCCTCCTCTCGAGGAAGCGGCGGTGGTTCCTGCCCAAACGCCAGGTGGGGAGAAATTGGTAGGAAAAGAACCGAGATGAGCCAGGCGCGCCGTGCCAGCGGGCTCGATTGGACTCGCGTCCACTTTCTGCCGACTGGACGACCGTTCAGGCGCCGCCGTCGTGCGTACGTCACTCCACCATCGTGTAGAGATCGCTGAGACACAAATATCGAGCGTTGAACCTTAGCAAGGCTTATGCGCTGAGACCTATTTCACGTACCGTCCGAATCGATCCGTCAAAATCGGTCCGACTGTTGCCGTCAAGACCATCAACACGATGACGGCATTGACAACCTCTTCTCCGATCAATCGTTCGCCGGCTAGATTAATCGAATTATACGCCGTCACCGTTGCGGCTAATGTGGCAGCGAGTTGCGGCAACGATAAAGCCCACATCGAAAACCCCTCAGCTCGACTATATCGATAGAACCAGGCAGTAAAAGCTGCCGCACCGAATTTGCCGACACACAAGACGCCGATCATGCCGAGCACGAAGGGGAGTCTCTCAACTAGGCTGCGCCCGAATGCGGGAAGATCCATGGTCGCCCCAATGAACAAAAGAAATCCGGGAATGAAGAAACCCTTCCCCAAGAACTCTACCTTTTCCCGCGCTGCCCCGTGCTTGAGTACCTGATTGACTGCGATGCCGCAAAGAAAGGCTCCCACAATGTCCTCCAACCCGATCAATTTCGCTCCGACGGCGCAGATGACGATAACCGCGAGGACAAATTGGAACTGGGCGACTTCATCATCGTGTCGCCACCGGAGATAGACGCGACCGAACCAGGGAATGGCGCCCATTACGAATACGCTATAAACCGTCAGCGCTCCAACCAATTCGGCCAGGGTGTACCAATCCAGGATTCCGCTCACGTGAACCGAGAGACAGACCGCTAGGACTAACAACGATGCGATATCGGTGAAGATGGTCGCCCCGATCGTCGTCAGCGCGAACGGTCGTCGCACCAATCCCAGCTTCTCGATGATCGGATAGCCCAGCAACGTGTGAGACGCGAGGAGAGAGCCGATGAGCACAGAGGCATTGGTGCTAAAGCCGAACATCTGACCGAGTACGTACCCTCCAATCATGGGCCCGGCAAAGGTGGTGACCCCGAACAGGCTGGATGGCTTGGCATACCGGCGGAAGTCGCTCAGACTGATTTCAAGCCCTGCCATAAACATCAGGAACACCCGACCCATCTCGCTCCAGAAATGGCCAACCGGTCCGACCTCTTTAGCCAGAGCTAAACCGGAAGGCCCAAGCAGCGCACCAGCAAGAATCAATCCGAGCATGCCAGGCAATCCAAACCGCTCAAACTGCCGGGGTAAGATGACTATGGCAATGAGAACGAGGGCGAACCGGTCGAAAGGTCGTCCCTGACGAAAGTATTCAAGGACTAATCCTCGCTGCCATTCGACGATGAACCCAATCACGGAAATGACGACCGACAGAACGATCAACCACTGCCATAGCGTCAGACCGGCGCACACATTCGCCAACCTACCGATCAATGTTGTATCTCCGCTTTTTCTCGTCATGGTCTGATCACGCTGGTGTTGAACTCCGCAGCGCCGTGCCAGAGCACCTCGATGCCGATGCAGAAGAGCAGAAATGCGGAGAGACGCACAATGATGGTCGTGCCGGTCGCCCCCACGACTTGTGAAACCCGGTCCGCGTTGCGGTAGAGTTCGTAAATTATCGGACTCAGCAGAGCGGCCACGATGGTAGCGACTAAAAGAACCATTGCCAACGTCGCAACCTTGCCCGGACGGTTGGTACCCAGCATATTCATGCAGAGGCGTAGTCCGCGAGAAGAACTAGCTATCAGCACGACACACAGCTCGACACAGACACGTACCTTCAGTCAACATGTAGTCTGCTCACAAACGGATGATGTCGAATCCGTTAGGGCTTCTTCTCCACAACCGGGTACACACCGGTCAGGCGCGCGATCAGAATAGCCACATACATCACGCCCGTCACCATCTCCAGGATTGTTAGAAAGCGCGATTGGATCAGCATGGGAGTGAAGTCACCGAATCCGGCGGTTGTGAGGGCCGTAAAGCTGAAATAGATCAGCTCCGCCATGTCGAGGGCCTTTGGCGTTCCTCCCAGTGCATAGGCACCGGGGTAGAAATATTGCAGGACACCATGCAATTGGGCCCATAATATGGCAACCATCAAGTACGCGACCACGGCACCGTACAGTTTGTCTGCGGTCATGAAGTCTCTACGTAAGACGTAATGTAAAAGCTCAGCGAGGACGAACGCGTAGAAAAGGGCGCTAAAACCCCATGACAAGATGAGGTGTCCCGGTAGGTTCGACTCCAGAGCCAGGAGCCGAAAAGCAAGCGCCGGTGCAACCAAAAGCAATGCAATGACCAATGAAATGCGCGAGCGCCCGACTGCCGCAATCGCGGTCAGCTGGACCGTAACGTTAACAAATGTGAGTATCAGACGGCCGTGGACGGTTTGGCCCAGAAACGGTAGGGCCATGAGGAGTGCGAGCAGGGCCAGGAACAAGAAGAAGCACCGCTGATCGAGAATCCGCTCCAAGACCGGATGACGCGTTACGATCGGCATGATGAGTCATCCTTCCCGGCATTCCTGCCAATGCCTTTGCTCGGTTTCGAGTTTTACAAATCAAAATGAAGTCGCGTCCCATGTTGGCATGGGCATAAAAGATTTCCACTCGCGGAAGTTGACTCATTCCGCCGACAGAGAACTGGCTGTCGATAGTGTGCTTCCTTGAGAGCGGGTTGCACCACCACACGCGACCGGCGTTGGTCATTCCGGCCCTGGCTCGTTCAAGGAGTTGAACGTATCGAGCTTCGCGCCGTTCGTCTTCGCCGTCTCGCGCGCATAATGGACGTCATCGTTGAGCAAGAGCAGCCCGCCCCATCCCTTCGCGCCTGGATAGGCCGCGACAGCCATGCCGTGGTACAGATTTGCCGAAGCATCGACGCCGATGACTGTGGCAGGCCGCATGGACCCCATCATCATTACTGGCTTGTTGCTCTTCAGATTATAGCTATGTCCGTCGTTGTGCCTAAACCATAGTGGTTGCACACCTTCATGCTCCGCTGACTGTCTCACCAGAGCAGTCGCAGAGTCTCCTTCCCTTCGCCACGGAATGCCGCGCCACTGTCGGTCAATCGACTAACGGAATGTCTTGCGCCAATTCCATCTTGATGACAGCTCGGATCTTGTTTTCCAATTGGATGTAACGGGCCGTCTTGGTCGCCGGCAACACCTTGCCGATCTTGTCCGCATAGGTGCGCTTGAGTTTGACCTCCGCCTCCTCCACGGCCAAGGCTTCATTCAAGAGTTTCTTCGCTGCGTCGTTTGAAATCGTCCCTTTCCCCTGGTTATACGCGTCGGCGTAGGCCTTGATCGTTTTTCCGAGCCGCTGATTGATCAGCGCTAATTCTTTTTGATAGGCATCGTAGAGCGGCCAAAACTTCTTCCCTTCTGCATCGTTCAAATCCATATTGGTCGCGATCAGCAGTTTTTTGTCGGCCTTGATCTTCTGGATGAAGATATCCATGTCCGTCTGGCTGCCACCACCGGACGGATCGGCACTTGGAGCCACATCTTGCCCCATCCCGATGACCGGCAGCGCGCACAACATGGTTCCCAGAACCAAGACCCTTGTGAACAACAGCATTGAGAACCTCCCTCACATTCGTTTTGATTGCACACACGAAGACAGAGCCCGGATGTCGCGCCCTTCGCGTTGCTCGGCTCTGTTAGCTGACTAAGGGAATCTGTGCGGCCATCTCGAACTTCACGATCGCCCGAATTTTGTTTTCAATCTGCAGATACCGGACGACCTTTGTGGCGGGCAGTACCTTGCTTAACTTGACCGAGTAGGATTGCCGTAGCTTGAGCTCCGACTCTTCCACGGCCAGGGCTTCATTCAACAGTTTCTTCGCTGCGTCGTTGGAGATTTCGCCCTTGCCGGCATTATACGCGTCGGCATAGCCCTTGATGGCGGAGAGCACCCGTTGATTGATCTGGTCCAGCTCCTTTTGATAGCCATCATACAGAGGCCAGAAACTTTTAGCTTCCGCATCGGTGAGATTCATATTGGTGGCGACGACGAGTTTTTTGTCCGCCTTTATCTTTTCTTTCAAAATGTCCATGTTCATTTGGCTCGCTTCCTGAGCCTGAGCCTGCCCCATGAACAGGAACGACAGCACGAGAACCGCGATTCGCAGCACCATCATGACACGTCTCCTTCCTTGGTTAATTCACAATTTTTCCCACAGCTGTCTCTGGCCACCTCCGTACTGCCACAAGCTATGGATTAATCTTTGTGATCTTTGAACCCTGCAATCCCAGGCCAGCCATCAGCCCTTCCTGGCTGAAGATAAAGGCATACACGTCGCTGCGGCCCGTCGTCGTTGTGAGACTCTTCCCCGCGCCTTTATCCATCACCACAATGCTGGGACCGACGCCGACCTCCCATCCCTCACTGTTATCCAGATACTCCAGCGACTTGTCGTTCATAAAGAACAGGATGTAGCCGAACGATTGCACGCCGGCCTGCAAACCGTAGGACGCAGCCACCGTACTGTAATACCCGGCCGTCGATCCTCCTCTTTTCAGCGCTCCCTTCCCGTAGTGGGCTCCGATGATAAAGCCGCCCTTTACGATACTCGGGAATATCAGAATCCCTTTGGCCTCCTTCCGGAACGTCTCCGCTTCTGGCGTATCCTCGAGCAATTTCTTGAGTGCTGCATCAGCGTCGCGTTCAATCTGCGCCGCCTCCGGCGACTGCCCTGCCGACACGATCGACCCCGGCAGTGATACACCCAAGACCGAACAAAGGAGCATGGCCATCGGCGCTTTGTATCTCATAGGTATTTCCTCCCGGGGGGACCCTTATACAATACCGGACAAATTTGATCCACTACAATCTTTCTTGCACCTGGTCTGTCTAGTGCCCAAAGATTTGCCTGCCCGTCGAAGAGAGCAGATACCAGATGAGGACGAGCGGAATGATGAGCACAAACAGACCAACAATGATCGACCCGCCACCGAGTACGGCACGTACAACGTAAAGGATGCTCAGCGCCGAGGCCAAGAGTCCGACCCACCAAGCCCAACTCCGCATGCGCCATGCACCTACTGAAAAAACCAGATACAAGAGAGCGAGGACAACCAGTACTGCTCCCTTGGCCTCTGCTATCATCACCATCAATGGCGACGTAATCCCGGAGGAATCCGGAGAAAAGTAGCTCGCGATTCCGAACCATAGCAAGGCCACCAAGGTAACCATGAATCCTTGGACGAAGGTGAGCCATGCGATGATCGTCAGATGCGTCGGTCGTTCCATCACGCCCCCTATCGTGGTGGTGCCTGTGTCTTATTTATATGGTTCTTCCACCGCCACTTTGATGACTTGCCCTTCTGTAAGTTTTACTGTGGACTTGAGTCCGTTCACGACGGCTATTTCCTCTGCCTTCCAGGCGGAACTTGTACGAGTGGCCAAGGCCTCGATCGACTCCCCTGCGCGGGCCTTGACGAGACGAATTCGTTTTTCTTTGATATTCGCTCGCTCGGTAGCAGACAAGGGTCTGAAGCTGTGCGCCACCGAATTAAAAACGGCTTGCAGCGTGTCGAATTTTTTTGTCGGAGCAAGACCGACCACTTGGTAGATCAACCCTCCATGTGCAATCCACGTGATATCGAGCGTGACCTTGCCGTCCGCTTCAAGCTGGGTGTGGGCAGCAGACAGCCCGTTGATGGTGACGGTCTGCGTTTTCGAAACGATGTCGGTTGATTTTGTCGCCTTCTCGACAGCACGAGCGCCGTCCAGCGGGTCGTTTCCTTCGGCAGCAGCGCCTAGCACGACCGCCGCCTCACCATCTGGCGCCGCGGCCAGAATTCTTTGCGGGGAGTTCTCGATCTGCCACTTCTCCGGAAACTGTACCAAGAAGTTGAAATCCGGATGGAGAAAAGTCTGCCCCTTGATGATCCCATTCGCTGCTCGCTGACCGACGACCAATCCATCCAATCTCGCGAGAAACGCTTCACGGGACGCGCTGATCGGAGAACGGCTTGCACGCGTCAGCTCCTTGGCATGTTCTGCGGTCTTGGCCACTCGATGGGGCGTTGCCGGATGAGAATCAAAGAAGCTCGGCTTCCGAGGGCCTTTGCTCTTCAGCTCGACCTCACGCTCAAGCGTATTGAGAAACGTCGATAAGGCGGCAGGGTCCCAACCAGCATTGGCCGACATCTCCTGCCCGACTTTATCTGCTTCACTTTCTTGGCCTCGGCTGTATGGCGAAAACACGAGGCTCTGCGCGAATTCGCCAGCCCCCCCGATAATACTCCCGACCATTGGGCTGACTAATCCTGTGATTCCCGCAACCAAATTCGTGAGCAGTGCGAAGGGACCTTGGCGCGAGATTCTCTGAACCGTGTGCCGGGCTGCCACATGTCCAATCTCGTGCCCCACGACGCCGGCCAGTTCGTCCTCGGAATTCACCAATGAGAGCAGGCCGCGCGTGACGTACACATACCCCCCTGGCAACGCGAAAGCATTGGGCTCGGCCATATCGACCTGGTAGAACTGATAGGCAACATCCTTTCGTGGCGATTGTTCAGCCAATCGCTGCCCCAGTTGCGTGAGGTATGGAGCAAACTGGTTGTCATCGAGCAGCCCCATCTGTTCTGCGACCTTCTTGGCCTCTTCATCGCCAAGCTCTTGTTCTTGTTTGGCGGAGACGAGTGTCACTTCAGGCATGCCGCTAACCGGATTCACGGAACAGCCGGTCCACATGCCGGCCATAAGGCCCAGCAGAGCCATCAAACCCATTGATCGGACTTTTCGCATCACCTTGATCTTCATCCCGGGCTTCCTTCCTTGATAGACTGAGAATCTCTGACTTGTTCAATATCCGACGTCAGCCGGCAACTCCGTTAGTTCGCGCGGATCGTCAGAATCGGTTTCTGAATTTTCTCGCCTGTTTCGCTCAACGTGAAGAGGACCGTCAAAAACGTAAAGACCCGCTTGGACAGGAGGTCCCGATCGTCGACCCAATACCAGTAACCACGATACTTCACTTGCACGAATGGGTCCGTTTGCCGCTCAGCGTTGCTGTGAATCGTGATGATTCGTGGGAGGAGCGCAGTTCCCTCCGCGCGAGTGGCCGGCAGGCCGATGGTGCGGTGCTCTGCGATATGCTCCGGAGGCACGGCCACTTCCATGGAGAGGTCAACGAGCACTTGATACGCGGAACGGGTGTGGAGCGCGATCTCTCTATCACTCTGAGCATCCGCTCCATACGTGACACGGATGTCCGTCGCCTCGGGGTTCAGACGCAACAGCTGCTTCACAGATGCGATATCCTGGACGGTCTCCGGAGTCAGACGGCGAGTATGAAACATCAGCATCGACGCTTCTTGGCCCTCTTTTTCTTGTTGCACTCTGAATCCCACACCGCCTGCGATTTGGATCTTCTTCAACAGCCGAACAACTTCGATGAACTCAGGATCGGCCGGATGCCCATGCATTCCGCCTTTTTCGTTTCGCAGACCGTTAATGGCTTGCACACTGACTTGCAGCATCACATCCACCGGCCATCCCGCCTCGATGAGAAACATGATCGAACCCGGAGGAAAGGGCGTCATCATCGTCCTAATGAAATCGGCTCCCGTGAGTGGGGAATAGGTGATCGTCGGTCGGTCGAGGTAGCGCCCACCAGCGTGAAGGTCCACAAAGTCTCCCAGCGCGCCGGGCGCGGTCTTGTTGCCGATCTGGCCACCGGCTGAGAGCGTGCCCTCCAGTTCATACCCGCTGATGACTTGCCCCACGTCCATAAAGACTGGTACATCCGCATAACGTAACTTGACGATGTTCAACAGAATCTGCTGCTTCAAGGATTCACTGATCGCCGACACATAGTCGAACCGATCGCGCCCGAGGGTGCTCGGACCGAGACTTCCGCAGCTGGCTATAAGCGGCAATGCCAGAACCATCGACACGAGCCAGGACCATCCGCACATCGGCTTTGTCAGTCTTCCCATAAACCAGCTGGGTCGTTTCATTTCCAATCCAGTCTTTTCGGTGGTCTGGTAAATTGGATTACCGTGCCTCGCGCATGTAGAGGCTCACCAACCGGGCGATCATGACGGCCAGATAGAACTGCCCTGCGATGGCCTCCACAATCGCCAAGCCGCGAACCACATCGTTGCCTGGCACGATGTCCCCATACCCGACGGTCGCAAGCGTAATAAAGCTGAAGTAAATGCCTTGTGTCAGTCCAAACGACTGAGGGGACAGTCCCGCGCCAGCGACCATGATCGAGCCGGGCCTGAGATCTTCGAGCCCCCAATACAGCACACCCAGGAACAGTCCAGCCAAGAGATATGCACTGAGGGCGGCATAGAGATGTTCGACTGTGACGGCTGACGCCCGCAAGACGAGACGGAGAGCGCCGAAAGCTGCGTAGAGCGCGATACCCGTCCAAAGCATGAGGCTCGCGGTTGACAGCGTCACGTGGCCGACCCGCAGGGATTCAGCCCTGAGAATGATCGCGACCACGAGAATAACCGGTAGAACCCAGCGGTTCTTTTTGGTTTCGAGCGGAAGAATGGCGGCCAGCAGATTCACACCGACCAACGCCTGGAGGAGCAGTAATTCGCTGGAGAGGCCGAAGGTCTTCACGACCGGCGTTGCAATAAGCGTCAGGAGAAGTGAATAGAACAGAAAGCCATAGCGGTGGCGAAGATAGGCTCGCCACCACGCTGAGAGCTCATTCAGTCCCACCCAACCGACCGAACTCCGCTGTGCCATTCCCGCTGCTGACCGGTTATTTCGCCTTCTTCTCCTCCGGCTTCACTGCAGCTTTGAACTCTTCCTCGGAAATTTCTTTAACCTCCGAGGACTGCAGCGTTACCGTGCTGCCGCTCTTCTCGTCTTTGAATGTGATGGCGCCCGCCTTGGTCTGGTCGATGTCCGTCGTGTAGTACAGCTTCGATCCCGCCGGATCATTTACCTTATAATAGGTGGTACAGCCGGCCAGGACCGCGATCAGTCCGCAGGCGACCCACGGGTTCACACGTGTTGCTTCCATCTTTTCCTCCTTCTTCAGTCCGACGATCTCTCATTTTCGATAGTGGACATCGTCCAACAGGCTCGATGTAAAGCTAACCGTTTGTCCGGTTTTGCAAGGTTTTATATCACAACTTGAGAGAAAATTGACTGGCCGATCGTCATGACGATTTCGTTCCGCTGCTCATCTCATCTATGAACCTGAGCCCGATGCCTTTTCTGTCCGGGCGGTGGTCGCACCTTCGTCGATCCAGGCGGTGAAGAGTGTATAAGCCACTGCGAGCACGACCGGACCAACAAAAAGCCCAACCATCCCGAAAGAGATCAAGCCTCCGATCACACCGGCAAAGATCAACAACAACGGAAGGTCCGCCCCCTTCTTAATCAAAATGGGGCGCAAAACATTATCGACTGGGGCAATGACGATCGACCAGACGAGGAGCACCGTCCCTGACGTGGAGTTGCCGGTCGCATAGAGCCAGATCACAGCACACAACATAATAGGGATCACACCGACCTGTACAACCGCTGAGATGAACATCACCAGGGTTAACAGGATGGCGAACGGTACCCCCGCAATGACCAGTCCGATTCCAGCGAGTGCGGCATGCACCAGCGCCGTTAGGACCACTCCGAGCGCCACTCCTCGAATCGCCTGGCCGGCCAGGTGCATGGCCTGTTCACCCCGGTCCCCTGCCAGTCGACGGCCGAAACTCATGGCCATTTCCGCTGCGGATTCCCCACCTGCATAGAACACAGCCGCGACAATCACCGTCAACAAGATCTGTGCGAGGAGCAAACCGAGACTGCCGATTTGTCCTGCGATCCAACGAATGATTCCGCCTAAATACGGTGACACCCGAGCCGCCATCTCTTCACGACTCAGCGCAGCAAATTGTTGCCAGCTCGCGGTCATGCGCGGACCCACGACGGGAATTTTCCCCAGCCAATAAGGCGGCGAAGGCAGCTTAAAGCTGGAAAGCGATGTCGTCCAGTTGGCAATCTCAGCGAAGTTTTCGACGAGAGCCGTGATGCCGATCGCGAAAGGCACGAGGAACACCGCCAGCAAGAGGAGCGTCATGAACGTGACGGCGAGCCACCGCTTTCGCCATAACCGACGTTCAACCATCAGCAGGATGGGCCAGGTGGAGACCACAATCATCGTCGCCCAGATCACCGCGCCGAGGAAGGGCAACAGGATCCAGACTGACGCCGCGATCAAGGCGAACAGGAACACTACCGCCAATGTGTCACGAGTGAGATCAGACGGACGATCTTTCATGGGTTCCCCTCTTTCCGATCGATGACGGCCAGATGCGGGATGTGCGCATGGCAGATTTCATAGCGCCGGCGCTCAAAACCACAAGGGCCGCATCCGCCGCTCGGTGGATGCAGCCCTCGGTTTCTCGGACGGCCCTGTTTGGGACGTCGACAAATTACTTGCCCGGACGGGAGCTCGTACGATTATTGCTCCGGCATCACGCAACTTACAGGCCCACCATCGAAGTGTCTTGATCAAATCGGCACAGGCCACTCCCGCATCTTCCCACCGAGTCAACGGCTTTCGGCATCAGTCGGTTGGTCATCATGCGTGACCTTCAAGAACGCATTCTGGGTCCGAATTCATCGCTCCTGGGAGGATGATCCTAGGCAACTTATGCAAACAAAGCAATACGATTGTTGGCTAGCCGGTCCGTTTCCCCTTCTTGAAAGGCCCGCACCCGTTCCGTATGGCGAGGGACTCGCAGATGAAGATTGGGGTCATCCACTCACTATGAACGAGGAATTTCGCTTGAATGGAACGAATGCTCAGGGGTGAAACTGTACGATGGCAAATTTTCGACGGCCGATTTTTAGTCGATAGGAACGGCCCGGTTGTAGCGACAATACCGTATTGGGATCGGTGTATTTTTGGTCATCTACCTCAAGCCCGCCCTGAATAATCAATCTCCGTGCCTCACTCTTACTTGGGAGAATATCTGTCTCGTTGACCAGGTCCACGACGCGGATATTGAGCACGGATTCTTCTGCCGAACTGAGTGCGATTTCATCGCTCACCTTCTTGGTGACTAATTCACCGCTAACCGCCAACTCACCAGGAGGGGGAGTAACCGTTAGGTTTCTCGTGAGGACAAGGCGCTTGTCTGGAACAGCCGGAAACTCCCGCTCCTGAAATTTCTGCTGAAAGGCCGTCCGCGCCTGTTTTCCAGCCTCTGCCGCGTGGTAGCGAGCTACGATGAGCTCCCCGAGTAATTGCTTCGCTTCCATTGGATGAAGCCTCTTGATGCGACCGAGATCTTCGGTGGTAAGCAGTTCGTAGTAGCGCATCATCAACGAATCGCTGATGGACATCAGTTTGCCGAACATCTCGCCGGGCGGATCCTCGAGCGCGATATAGTTCCCCACGCTCTTGCTCATTTTCTTGATCCCGTCCGTTCCTTCAAGCAAGGGCAGTGTGATCACTACCTGTGCTTCCTGGCCATAATCACGTTGAAGATCGCGACCCACCAATAGATTGAATTTCTGATCGGTCCCGCCCAACTCCACGTCCGCTTTGAGCGCCACCGAATCATACCCTTGAACGAGCGGGTACATGAACTCGTGGATGCTGATGGGCTTCCGATCAGCGTAACGCTTGTGAAAGTCTTCGCGCTCCAGCATGCGGGCCACACTGTAGTGCGCGCTCAGGTAAATCAATCCTTCTGCCGTCATCGTACTCATCCACCGGCTGTTGAATTCGACGGATGTTTTCGAGGGATCGAGGATCTTGAAGATTTGCCGTTCGTAGGTCTTGGCGTTCTCCAACACCTTGTCTTTTGACAAGGCGACGCGAGTTTCCGACTGTCCCGATGGATCGCCGATCATCCCTGTGAAATCCCCGATCAGGAAAATCACATGATGCCCCAGCTCCTGGAAGTGTTTGAGCTTGTGGATCAGCACCGTATGGCCCAGATGCAAGTCCGGGGCGGTCGGATCGAAGCCGGCTTTGATCCGCAGCGGGCGTTTCTCTTTGATGGAGCGGCTGAGTTTGGATTCGAGTTCAGCCTGCTGGATGACCTCCACAGCCCCGCGAAGAATCAAGTCGAGTTGACGGGATAGTTCGCTCATGTCACTTTCTTGGCCTTCTGCGGCTGTGACGTCGTCGGAGTAACCATGACCAACGCACGAATCTGCTCGAATTTCTTCTTACCGATCTCCTTCACCTCCCGCAGATCATCGATCGTTCGAAACGTCTTGCCGGCTTTGCGGTAGTCGACGATCCGCTCGGCCAGCACTGGACCGATCCCGGGAAGCTGCTCAAGCTCCTGCGCGTTAGCCCGATTCAGGTCCAGCTTTGCCCGTTCTTGTCTCCCTCCGGCTACTGAACCAGTCTGATGGGGGGAGATACCAAGAGGTGGTACGGACGACGCGGAAGCTGGCAGCCTTACGATCTCCGACGCCAGACTCGATTTCGGATCAGGGTCCGGTTGAACTCCGCTGTGCGCAGGCCGAGTCACTGTGTTTGGGACTGACCAGCCAATCCAGAACACCACTCCCATGGTGGCCACCAACATGCCTAGTTTGATCACCAACGAGTGCCACATTGGAATCAGCTTTTAGCAATCAGGGGTCAGCTGTCAGCTTTTCTTCATCGCTGATGGCTGACAGCGCGCTTCACAGCTTCTTTCTTGCCTGATGAATCGCCCGACCATCGACATCCTCGGCTGCTTCCATCAGACCTTCGGAGAGCGTGGGATGAGCATGGATCATTTCCGCCAGTTGCGAGACCCGAGTTCCAACCTGCATTGCGAGCGCCGCTTCATGGATCAGGTCGGCGGCATGGGCCCCCAAAATATGGACGCCCAAGATGGTTCCCGTCTTCGCTTCTGAGATCACTTTGAATAGGCCCGTCACATCCCCGGTCGCTTGCGCTTTTCCCAATCCCCCATAGCGGAATCGTCCGATCCTGAGCGTCTGCTCAGGCTGTTGCCCAGCCGCTTGGACTTGCTCACGAGCCTGTTGTTCCGTCAGCCCGACGCGCCCGATTTCTGGCAAGGTAAAGATTCCTGCCGGGATGACATCATATCGGACCGTGGTCGGATGTCCCATGATGTTCTCGACCGCGACCTTCCCCTGAGCCGAAGCGACGTGCGCGAGCATCGCCTTGCCCACGACATCACC
Source organism: Nitrospiraceae bacterium (assembly GCA_035623075.1). NCBI lineage: Bacteria > Pseudomonadati > Nitrospirota > Nitrospiria > Nitrospirales > Nitrospiraceae > Nitrospiraceae bacterium. Next base: position 33,139 of record DASPUC010000037.1, read on the forward strand.
GATCGCATAGATGCCGGGCACAGTGGTTTCCAACCGGTCGTTGACGAGGATTTCCCCTCTCCGACCGGTCTGGACACCGACTTGCTCGAGTCCGATGCCGTGGCTGTTCAACCCTCGGCCCACGGAGACGAGAAGTTTATCGACCGTCACCGTTGTGCCGTCTTTGAGATGCACCGTCACGGCGATGTCGGATCGCTCGAATTGGTCAATCGTCGTCCCCGTGTACAGCGTCACTCCCCGCTTCTTGAGCTCCCGCTCCATCGTCAACGCAATTTCCTCATCCTCGGTCGGCAACACACGCGACATGAGTTCCACCATCGTCACTTGAGTCCCCAACCCGCTATAGAGCGCGGCAAACTCGCAGCCTTCGACGCCCGCACCGACAATCAAGAGTCGAGAAGGAATGGCCTCGAGGTCCAACAGATCCTTGCTCGTCAAGATCTGTCGCCCATCGATCGGAAACTGCGGGAGATTGGGCCAGGACGAACCGGTTGCGATGATGATGGCGTCAGCAGAAAGTTGGCACTCCGTCCCATCCTTTTTTCTGACATCAATCGTCCGGTGATCACGGAATGATCCGGTACCTTCCAGCTGATCGATGTTCCACACCTTGAAGAGCGTGGCAATCCCTTTGACCAACCCAGCTACGACTTTGTTCTTGCGTGCGACCATCCGGGCCAGGTCGTACCGAGCCTGCCCAGGCAGGATGACTCCCAACTCGTCCGCCTTTTTCATTTTGTCGCCGAGTTCAACCACAGACAGTAGCGCTTTACTGGGAATACAACCCCAGTTCAAACAAACGCCACCGAGAGCCTGGTTTTCAATGACGGTGACGCGCGCGCCTAATTGCGCCGCTCGAATCGCTGCGACGTAGCCGCCAGGCCCGGCACCAAGAATGGCGATGTGCTTTGGAAGAGTCATAACCTCATCGGACTATTGCCGATTGGTTCAGACAATGCGCGATGCCATCGAACCTATTTTACAACGGTTCAATGTTTTTGGTTTTTGAGGAAGGTCTCGTACTGTGTTGCCGTCATCAACTTCTCTACTTCCCCTGGGTTTGAAAGCTCAACGACCGCCATCCAGCCTTTCCCATAGGGATCAGAGTTGACGACTTCCGGATGGTCTTTTAAATCGGTATTGACCTTCACAATGGTGCCGCTGATCGGCGTATAAATCGTCGAGGTGGTTTTCGTCGATTCCACTTCACCGATCTGCTGCCCGGCCGTCACCGAGGCTCCGACTTTGGGGAGATCAATAAAGACGATGTCGCCAAGGGCATCCTGCGCAAAATGACTAATCCCCAATGTGGCCTGCGTGCCGTTGACCCGAATCCATTCATGCTCCTGATGATACCGAAGATTTGCTGGAATCATACTCTCCTCTAAGTGGCCGGCCAAATAACTGTGGGCCTCACGCGACGAAATGGGCGTGCGGATCGTAGTGGCACAGTGCCCGTTTTGTCAAGGAACGACTGCCCCGTTCATCAGGACGAGCGGGGTGTGAGGTTGTTCTGACATTGCAGTCAGCGTCGTGGTAACTGCCTCTGGTATCATATCCGGATCCGATCGAGTGAGTGCCAGACCGAGCCAGAGGGGTCGCTCTCCCGTCGTCGCCTGAGCCAGCCGTTTCACGAGTTCCGTCCGACCGATCCCGCCTCCGGTCGAAGCTTCCGACTCTAGAAGTACTAAAGCATCGAATCCTCTCAGTCTGGTTTCGAGCAGGTCCTCCCCGTAATCGATCAGCGATGCTTTCGGATCCAGAACTGCGCTTGCATGAACAGTCATCACCATACTACGAGTCGACCGCTCTCGGCGTACCTGATCCCGTAATTGCCCGACAAATCGGAGATAGCTGCGCGTTTTCCACCCTGCCCATCTCCAAAATGATGGACTGGGGGGTTCTCCCTTGGTCGATGAGCCAAATTGCCGTTCAAACACAGCCCAGGACGTTGGGCTGATTTCCTCCGCGAATCCTTTTTTCATTCTGGCCTGCAAGACCAGTCCGTCGATGCCGGTTCGACATAGATCGTCGACGATACGGCTGACTGTTTGCTGGTATTCCGGATTGAGAACGTCCACCAAACTACTCGATTGTGACAGTAGTGCGCTCGGGCCTCGAACTGCATTGACCCACTCTGGGTTGGGAGACATCCAGGCCGCTTGATGGAGGTCCAGCCGAGCGAAGACAGCGACTCCTTCTGCGTGGGCGAGCGGAATCACGCGGCCCAGCAAATCGTCGATAAGCGGGACCACGGATGTTTTGAAATACACTCCTGTGGCGGGAGACCGATCCAGATCAGCCATGGATGTCCCGGCATCGATCAATAAGGTCGTGACGCCCGCCTTGCGCACCTTCGCGATCCAAGAAGAGAGATCTGCGATCCGGCTCCAATCAACATAGCTCACCGACAAGACGACCGAGCGCATCTCCGACAAAACAGCGGTCCCGCCATTCTGCATGAGGGCATCGAGCCGTCGGACGGCATGAGCTTGGTAGCCGGAGGCGGAATCGTTCGGCGGACTAGAAGCCCCTGCCAACGTTCGATATTCAGCGATTGCGCCTGGGACATTGCCCTGCGCTTCGTAGGATCGAGCCAGCCACCAACGGGCTTCACTGAGTCGTGGAGATTGTGGATTGGCCTCGATGAACCGCTTGAACAGTATCGACGCCTTGGAATATCGGCCTTGAACATAGGCGCGGTAGGCTTCCTCGAGAGACCTCGTCTGGGTATCGAGCTGCAGATTAATTCCGGATTCGACCGGCGGAATAGAAGGTGCAACGGGATAGGCAGTATGGTGGCATGCGGTGAGGGGCAGCATCATAAGTCCTCCGAACCGGAGTATCGCCCCTCGAAGATGTGTGAAGGTGACTGGCAAGACGTGTCATGCCCACTTGAGTGACGCTATCGAACGAGCTCCATTTCTGAGAAAAAGTACCCAATCTCGAATCGCGCCGTCTCCGGCGAGTCCGATCCGTGGACGGCGTTATATTCGATGTTGGCCCCATGTGCGGCGCGGATCGTCCCCTTCTCAGCCTTTGCCGGGTCCGTCGCCCCCATGATTTCTCGATTCTTCTTGATGGCGTTCTCGCCCTGCAGCACGAGAACAACGGCTGGCCCGGACGACATGAAGGTGCACAGGCTCTCAAAAAACGGCCTGGCCTTGTGAACGGCGTAAAATCCTTCTGCTGTTGCTTTCGACAGATGCATTAGTTTCATCGCGACTGGCTTGAGCCCTGCCTTCTCATACCGGCTGATGATGTCACCGATGACATGCTTTTTTACCGCATCAGGCTTGATGATCGCGAGCGTTCGTTCACTCATTGCTTGAAGTATTCCTCCCCTCTCAGTAGCCGAAGATGACCCAATGCAACGATCTCATTATAAGGATGGCCTACGGACCTTGCAAGAAGAGCACGGATCAGCTGGAAAATGTTCGAGCGAGTTCATGCGGTGGGAACACCCCTCGTTCAGTAATGATACCGGTGATGTATTCAGCCGGCGTGACATCGAAGGCGGGATTGTATACGTCGACACCGGCCGGGGCGACGGGATGACTTCCGTGGATGGAGGTCACTTCCGCTGGGTTGCGCTGTTCGATCGGAATGTCGTCCCCGGACTTGGTCTTGAGATCGATCGTCGAATAGGGTGCCGCAACGTAAAAGGGAATTCTGTGGGCCTTCGCCAACACCGCTACCGAATAAGTTCCAATCTTGTTGGCCACGTCGCCGTTGGCTGCAATGCGATCGGCCCCAACGACACAGAGATGAATGTTCCCCTTGCGCATCAGGGCACCGGCCATATTGTCGGTTATCAACGTCACCGGAATCTTGTCCTGCATCAGTTCCCACGCTGTGAGTCGTGCGCCTTGCAGCACGGGGCGGGTTTCGTCGGCAATGACCCTGATTTGCTTCCCCTGTTCCCACGCCGCTCTGATCACACCGAGCGCAGTACCATACCCGGCCGTCGCCAACGCGCCGGCGTTGCAATGGGTAAGCACCGTCTGGCCGTGTTTAATTAATTCTGCCCCGTGCCGACCCATCGCTTTACAGAGCGCAATATCCTCGTCAAGGATTGCCTGAGATTCAGCGACCAAGGCTGCTTTGATGGATACGATCGACTGACTGCGGAGTTCACCCAGTTTCCGCTTCATCCGATCGATCGCCCAAAACAAATTGACAGCGGTCGGCCTCGTCGCAGCGAGCTGGTCACAAATCGCAAGGACGGCGGTTTCAAATTCGCTCCAGACAGTCGCCTTCACCGCCTGCGCTCCCAGCGCGATCCCCATTGCCGCGGTCACTCCAATCGCAGGAGCCCCTCTGACTTTAAGGTCACGGATTGCTCGCACGACTGTTTGGTACTCTCGGCAATCGAGAAACTCGACGGACTCAGGCAAGCGGCTTTGATCGAGCAGGCGAACTGCGCCATCGCTCCATTCAACCGTAGGAACCATGTTGTCATCTTGTAGCGAGAATGAACCGAGAGTGCAAGGCCCAGCGAGATGAACCCCAATGGCACGAGGGTGACAGCTTACGGGTGAGGCAAGGAGAAATCAGGAACGTGCGCCAGCGCGTTTTCCATTCGAGACAGAGTGGAGGGGCTTCGGATCAAGCTTGGCCAGCTCTCGTTCAAGCATGGCTCGGATGAATCCGCTGGTCGTATAACCTTGTTGTTTCAGATTATCCAACTGTACTTTCAGGTCTGCGGGTAGCTGAATGACAATTCGCACGAGTTTTGAGGGCATACCCGACTCCCTTGGTAAGCCTGCACGTACGGGTGCGTTGTGAGGGCTGCACATGCTATGCCTTGCTAGCATTCGGTCAGATATGAATAAAATTGAAGCCTTATGCGTAAGGGCTCAACCTGGAGATGTGGAAACAGTGCCGAAAACCGTCATGGATGACCTTGATTGTACAGTCTGTCGGTGCATCTTTGTTTAATCTTGCCATCCGTCAACAACCCGTCTCCAGACTCGACTCCAATTGGCTTGTTCACAGCTCCACACACACGCTGAGAGCCGTATCGGTTCCAATTTTTTATCTCGGGTCCTATGAATTGAGAGCATGGAAGTTGACAACTTGCCTGTGATCCAGACTCCTCCGTCCTCGTCCGTGCGCAAGATTTTGATCCCTTGCCCTGAATAGGCCTGGAGAACTTTGGGGTTCGGGTGTCCATACGGGTTATACCTACCGGCTGACACCACGGCGTACGTGGGGCGCAACAAGGTTAACCATTCCTCATCGAGGGAACTCACTGCTCCGTGATGAGGCACCTTTACCACTTCAACCGATTGCATAAATGGTTGTCGCTCCGTGCGAGACAGAGCATCCTGTTCAACATCAGCGGCAAACAAAAATGAGTGCCTGCCGCACTCCAATCGGCTGACGACCGATCGGTTATTGAGGATGCTCCCGACCCTCCGAGTCGTCGCTCCGTTCGCGTGCGTCGATTGAACCATCGGCGGATTCAACACGAGAAGCCTACAGGGACCGTCCGCTACAATCTCTTGCCCCTCATGGGCAACGTGCTCCTCGAGTCCTTTCTCGTGTAATGAGTCGACAAATCGTTGATAGAAGATTTCGTCTCGTCGCTCGCCGGAGCCCCAGTACCTTTTGACAGGAACGTGTCGGATCAACCAGGTCAGTCCACCGAGATGATCCAGTTGGGGATGCGTACCGATGAGATGATCGATCGTCCGGATCCCTCGGTTCCATAGATAGGGCGCCACAACGCCTCGCCCCATATCAAATCGCTCGTAGGCCGCGCCACCGTCAATGACAATGACCTCTTTATCAGGCAATTCAATGACCGCACTGTCACCCTGTCCTACATCCAAAAATGTGATCCGAAACCGGTCCCCGTCAAGCCACAACCTGGGCGACCAGATCCACCACAGCAAGATAACCGCAACACCTCCGATGGCAACTCCTCGAATAAGCCGTCCACCACTGAACCAAACAGCCAGAGCGAGACATCCGTAAAACGTCACTATAGTAACGAGGGCCGGCGCCGCCACATGCCATTCTCCTCCGGGAATCGTGGCGGTGACACGGACAGCCGATATGAATCCGTCAAAGAGCCATTGCATCACTCCAGCCATTGGCAAGTGCATTTCACCAGCCATCAGCTGCCAGACGCCGGCACCCAAACCTAAAGGGACAAGCACGGCGCCGGTGATCGGCACTGCTGCGAGATTCGTGATGACGCCAAGCCAAGGAATCTGGTTGAAATAGAAAGCGACCAACGGAAGTGTGGCTATCGTGACCACGCCACTCATCACGATCGCATCCTGGCCCCACCGCAAAATTTTGCACGTGACAGGACGGGATCGTTCGTCAACATCGTCTGTCCGTGACTCACTCGACCACACCATCCATCCAGCGATCGCGAGTACTGACACAAACGACAGCTGAAATGAGATGTCGAACACCGCCTGTGGATCGGGAAGGAGCAGAACGAGAGCCGCTACCGCCAGAGCATAAAAGATGCGACGTTCTTGTCCAAGCCAAAGGGCCAACAGTGCCACCAACACCATGATCAAGGAGCGCAACGTGGCCACTTCTGCACCGGCAAGACAGGCGTAGCCGACGACCGGCACAATCGTGCCCAGTGCCGCCAGTTGGGTTGCCGTCATGTATCGAGAAAGTCGGAGCAGCCATCCGCCCGGTAACAGCAGGAGCCCTCGGCGGATTGCTACAAACACGACGATGGCGACCAGACCCAAGTGGGATCCAGAAATCGAGATCAGGTGGACCGTCCCCGTTACCATGAATTCGTCGCGGAGCGATCCGTCAAAATAACCACGGTCTCCAATGACGACTCCCAGATATAAACCAAGGGCCGGCTGAGAGAGAGTTTGGATCGCAGCCGTTCGAATGCGCCCTCGCCAGCGATCAATTTGATTCCAAATCGTCCACCGTCCGTCGGTCAAACCCGATTGCAGAACCTGAACCGCGTCCGCTCCGGTCACCGAGGCCACCGCATCAATACCCTGACGCTCGAGATGCGCCGCGTAATCAAATCCTCCCGGATTCGATGAGCCTGTTGGAGGGCGTAGGCGCGCGTGGAACCCAATCCGGTCGCCGTGGAAGACCTGCCGCTCCGGCGCCCGCCATGTCAGTCTGACACGTTGGAAAGGTCGCGATTCCGAGGTCCCCTCGTCTAGCCTCACGATCAGCAGCATGCGATCAGACGATTGTTGAACAGGCACTATGATCCGTCCGCTCACGTCCAGGACAGCCTCATCGAATTGAGTCGCACCGGGATCACGAACAACGGGCCCAGCCATCGCCGTCCAATAGACGATACCCGCCAGCAGGCAGGCAAACCACCACGACCTGAGACGAGTGGGAATCAAAGCGGAACGTTCGACGGCGACACTAACAAAAGCAACGAGCAGCAGTACGCAGGAGATCACCAGCGGGAAATAGGGAACCTGTGACCCGACGAGAAGTCCGGCGATGAAAGCAAAGGTGAGGGACGGCAGCATTGGCCTCCCTCACTTGAGGGGAGTGATGATTATCCTAGATGGGTTCGAACGACCTGGGCCAACTGATTCGCAACTTCCTGGATAAGGGCGTCGCGTTCGCCCTCAACCATGATGCGTAACAACGATTCAGTTCCTGAATATCGAACCAGCACCCGCCCGCTTCCGTTCAGACGACGTTCGCCCGCGCGGATCGCTTCCTCGAGATCCGGAACCGTATCAAGATTGGGCTTGTGAGACACCTGAACGTTGACCAAGACTTGCGGAACTGCCGTCATCGCTTGGGCCAGCTCGGACAAAGGTTTTTGCGTCCGCTTCATTAACGACAATACCTGTAAGGCAGAAACCAATCCATCGCCCGTCGTGTTGTGATCGAGAAAAATAAAATGCCCGGACTGTTCCCCACCGAAGTTGAAACCGTCACCCAACATCCGTTCGAGGAGGTAGCGATCTCCCACCGCCGTTCGGGCCAGCGTGATCCCGGCTTTTGAGAGAGCCAGCTCAAGACCGAAGTTACTCATCACGGTACCCACGACAGTCTGCTTCGCCAAGCGACCCTGTCGATGAAGGTCGATTCCCAGCGCCGCCATGATATGATCTCCGTTGATCACATTTCCCTTTTCGCACACAAACATGGCTCGGTCGGCGTCACCATCCAGCGCGATCCCCACATGAGCGCCATGCTCCAACACGGCTTTCTGTACAAGTTCGGGATGGACGGCTCCACAGCCAGCGTTGATATTCATCCCGTCAGGGCTGTTTCCGATTACCTTCACTGTCGCACCGAGCTCGCGCAAGATAGCAGGCGCCACTTTGTAGGCGGCCCCGTGGGCACAGTCGACAACCAGCGTGATGCCCTGAAAGTCCAGATCCTTTGGCAACGACCGTTTGACGAACTCAATGTAGCGTCCTTCGGCGTCGTCGATACGGAATGCCTTGCCGATCGCATCGGCCGTCGGACGGAGATGGCTGATTTCATTCGACACGATGAGTTGCTCGATGCGCGCTTCCATCTCATCTGGCAATTTCAGACCGTCATTTGAAAAGAATTTGATCCCATTGTCTTGATAGGGGTTGTGCGATGCCGAAATCATCACACCGGCATCGGCCCGAAGGCTTCTGGTGAGGAAGGCGATAGCCGGAGTCGGCATCGGACCGACCAACAGCACGTCAACCCCCATCGAACAGATACCGGAGGTCAACGCGGACTCCAACATATAACCGGAGACGCGAGTGTCCTTGCCGATGACGATCCGGTGGCGCCCGGCTCGACGCATGAAGAGATGGGCGGCAGCTCGGCCAAGCTGCATCGCAGTCTCACTCGTCATGGGTTCGAGATTCGCGACCCCTCGAACTCCGTCCGTGCCAAACAATTTACGCATGTTGGACTCGCGCGGATGCGTTGGCGTACCGCGTGATCGCCGCCGCCATGGCCACGACCTCTTTCATCCCTCTGACATTATGGACACGAAGAATTCCGGCTCCCTTGCTGACTGCAAGGGCGATTGCTGCTGCCGTCCCCCAAGACCGTTCTTCCAACGGGCGGCCCAGTACTTGTCCGATAAACGCTTTCATCGATACTCCAACCAGAATCGGTCGGCCAAACTGAGCAAAGGACTCAAGTTGTCCTAGCAACGTCAGATTATGTACCAGCAGCTTACCAAATCCTATCCCCGGATCAAGCACGATCTGGTCTTGTCCAATCCCTCGTTCTCTACAGAACTTGACGCGTTCCCGGAAAAATTCCGTCACCTCGCCGACAACGTCGTCATACGACGGAGCTTCCTGCATCGTCTTTGGCATCCCCCGCATATGCATGAGCACGACTCCCGCCCCCGTCGCCGCCACCAGATCCGCCATGGCCGCATCAGCCTGCAGTGCGGTCACATCGTTGATGATCACCGCTCCCGCTTCCAGCGCAGCCCGCGCCACTGTTGATTTCTTCGTATCGACTGAGATTGGTATGGTCACCGCCTTTGCCACAGCCGTCACGACTGGCAACAGGCGTCGGAGTTCTTCTCCCGCCTCAATAGAGTCCGAACCGGGACGAGTGGATTCACCTCCGATGTCCAGCAAGTCGGCCCCTTCCTCCGTGAGTTGAAGTGCATGGCGGACTACGGCATCCGTCGTCGCATACTTCCCTCCGTCGAAAAATGAGTCAGGAGTGACATTAACCACGCCCATCACCAAAGGGCGATCACTGACCCCGATGGTTCGATCTTTGGCCCGCAGAATCACGGATCGTCAACCCCGCTCATGAACCCGATAGCTCCTATTTGAATGGTAACCTCGATCTCGTTCTGCCCGTTTCATGCGCGCAAAAACACACGAGCAAGCCTGGGTAGGATTTCCTTCCAAACACGAACGGAAACTCTGTGTGTCTCCCCCAACTCCTGTGCCCCGATAAGGAGCTGCGGGATGACGGAATGCAGTGATTAGGCAGGTACGGTCTGAGACGTGGACTGCATGAGAATCTGATCAATCTCCGGCGCATCAAGCACTTCCTTTTCCAAAAGTGCTTCTGCCAATGCTTTTAGACTGCGCATGTGGTCAGTAAGTAGCCGTTTGGCCCGTTCGTAATTTTCACTCACAAGCCGTTTGATTTCGCTGTCGATATCCAGCGCAACCTGCTCGCTGAAATCGCGTTTCGTCGCGATTTCTCGCCCCAGGAAAATCTCTTCCTCTTTTCGGCCGAACGTGAGCGGTCCCAGTTTCTCGCTCATTCCCCACTCACACACCATTTTTCTGGCCAAGTCGGTCGCCCGTTCCAGATCGTTTCCAGCTCCGGTGGTGATGTTCTTCAACACGAGTTCTTCCGCCACACGTCCACCCATCAGAATGGCCAGCGTGTTGTAGAGAAATTCCTTCGAATAGTTGTGCCGATCGTCCGTCGGCAGCTGCATGGTCACGCCCAACGCACGCCCACGGGGAATAATCGTGACTTTGTGAACGGGGTCCGTGCCGGGAAGTAACTTCGCCATAAGAGCATGGCCAGCTTCATGATAGGCTGTAATCCGTTTCTCCTCATCGCTCAGAATCATGCTCTTCCGTTCGGCTCCCATGAGGACTTTGTCCTTGGCCATCTCAAAATCGACCAGTTCGACTTCCTTCTTGTTCTGACGGGCCGCCCACAAAGCCGCTTCGTTCACGAGGTTCTCCAAATCGGCCCCGGAGAATCCCGGCGTGCCACGAGCAATCTTCTCCAGTTCAACGTCCACGGCAACCGGCACCTTCTTCGTATGAACCTTGAGAATTTCCGTACGTCCGCGCAAATCCGGTCGGTTCACGACGACTTGTCGGTCAAACCGACCCGGTCTCAACAATGCCGGATCTAGCACATCCGGGCGGTTGGTCGCCGCGATCAAAATGACGCCTTCCGTGGTGTCAAACCCATCCATTTCGACCAGCAGCTGGTTAAGGGTCTGTTCCCGCTCGTCGTGGCCACCACCCAGCCCTGCGCCACGGAGTCGTCCGACAGCGTCGATCTCATCAATGAAAATGATGCAGGGCGCGTGTTTCTTCCCCTGTTCGAACAGATCACGAACACGGGATGCGCCAACCCCCACGAACATTTCCACAAAGTCGGACCCGCTGATGCTAAAGAACGGGACCCCGGCTTCTCCTGCAATGGCTTTTGCCAATAAGGTTTTCCCGGTTCCGGGGGGACCGACGATCAACACCCCCTTGGGGATACGGCCGCCGAGCTTTTGGAATTTCCTCGGATCCTTGAGAAACTCGATGATCTCTAGCACTTCCTCTTTCGCTTCATCGATACCAGCCACATCGGAGAAGGTCACTTTCTTCCGTTCTTCCGTCAGCATCCGAGCGCGGCTTTTCCCGAACGATAAGGCCTTGTTGCCACCGATCTGCATCTGGCGCATCAAGAAGAACCAGAGACCTAGGAACAGAACGAACGGTCCCCATGTCACGAGAAACGTAATGTACCAAGGGCTTTCGTCCGGCGGCTTCGCCTCAATCTGTACTCCCTTTTCCCGAAGGACTTTGACGAGTTCCGGGTATTCCGCAGAGTAGGTTCGAATGCGAGTCTTATCTTTGAGAATCGCGCTGATATGGCTCGCTTTGATAATGACTTTTTCGATATCGCCCTTGTCGAGCTTGGCCATAAAATCGCTGAAAATGACTTCTTCTTCCGGCGCGTGCGTCGGAACGCTGAACAGATTGAACAGAAGAATCATGAAGAGCCCGACCACGACCCAAAAAAGAAGGTTCTTTGCTCTGGAATTCATCCAGCTCTCCTTATAGGCAGCAAGCCTAACCAGCGAAGAAAACCGCAAACTTCGGTGATGTTAACACAAGGGTATTCCGACTGACAACCGTCCGGCCAAACTCTACTCCCGCTTTCCATCCATATCGAGCACCGCCAAATAGGGCAGGTTCCGGTATTTTTGCTGGTAATCTAGCCCGTAGCCGACCACATATTTGTCCGGGATGTTGAAACCTATGTAAGCCAACGGAACGTCGATCGTCCGGCGTTCCGGCTTGCTGAGCAGCGTACAGACCTTCACCGACCGTGGTTTGCGTTTCGACAGCTGTTTGACCAGGTATTGGATCGTCAGACCGGAATCGACGATGTCTTCCACCAGCAAGACGTCCTTTCCTTTAATGTCTTCGGTCGGCTCGGTTACCATTTTCACTTTGCCGGATGTCTTTGCCTGTGCCCCATAACTGGTGACGACGATGAAATCGACCCGCATAGGAATTCTGATCGCCCGGGCAAGATCGGCATAGAACGCATACGCCCCTTTTAGAATCCCGATGAGCACAAAGTCTTTCCCGGAATAGTCGGCCGTAATTTGCTTGCCAAGCTCTCGAATCCGGGTGCGCATTTCCTCTTGCGTCACAATCGGCCGACCGAAAAGTCGTTCCATCCTACAGCGCTCCTTCCCGTTGACCCGTCACCGTAACAACCAAACACCTGGTTGTCGAATCACGCAGAACAAACCGATCGTCCTGTCGTTTTCCAACAACCCAGAGAATTCCTTCAGGTGCCACCACAAGCGGAATGTCCGCTCGTTCTTCCCGTCCAACCTTCAAATCAGTAAACAGATCCTGGAGTTTCTTGGTGCGCCCTCTCATTCCCTTTGGACAGAAACGATCCCCCGCTTGCCACGTCCTTACAAAGAGGGGCGTCGAGAATCGATCCGCGTCAAACAAGGCCCGATGAACCGACCGCTCCAGAGGCAATCGCACTGCCTCATCGCGCGGCATGAGTTGTACCTGAAATTGATAATTCCTTCTACCCCAGTACGCTACCGAAGGAACGGTCAAACGGCATGCCTCGGTCAAGCCTCGATCCTCAGCAGACACACCTGTGAGACGCCCGTCTCGAGAACGGGAGAGTTCGGCGTAATCTTGCTTCTGAATCAAAGTGCCGGATCGCAGCGTCAATCGATTCCCCGATTGTCCCTTCAGAAGAAATCGTCGGACGGTTTCGATACTGTCCAAGCCGGAGGCCCGCTCCTGCTCATCGCAATCCCGAAGAACCCGACGGATCAGCCGCCGTTGTAACGCCACAGGAAGAACCGCGATCCCTTGCCGGTCCAATCGCAGACGCCCTTCGTCACTCTTGCTCACGACCAACGACATCAGCCCATCTACCATCTGCTCCAAATAGGCTTCCTCGTCTCGAAGCAACTCTGCATGCCGCTGGAGCACACGGACAGCGGCCGGATTCAGCCTTGCCAAGGCCGGCATGATCTCCATTCGAATCCGATTACGGCGGTATAGAGGCTTCTCATTGCTTGAATCAGATCGGTAGGGCACCCCCTGTTGATCGAGATATGTCAGGATGTCTTTTCGAGTCGAGGCCAAGAGAGGGCGAACGATGAGGCCCTCCCGCTTATACGGCATCCCGGCCAACCCACTCAACCCTGCCCCTCGCAACATCCACATCAGCATCGTCTCAGCTTGATCGTTCGCCGTATGCCCGACAACAATCCGGTCAACCCTCAGATCGCGGGCGATCCGTCGCATGGCGGCATAGCGAACCTCTCGAGCGGCGGCCTGCAGCGAAGAAGCTCGAGATTTCTTGGACAACATCGGCCGTTGAACCAGAAGAGGGATTCGTCGTTCGTCGCACCAGGTGCGAACGAATGATTCATCTCCATCCGATTCCTCTCCACGTAGACCATAGTTAAAATGGACCGCCGTCAGAGAGAGGCGCCAGGACTGGGCCAACCGATGGAGCAAAGACAGCAATGCCATTGAATCAGGTCCCCCCGACACAGCCACCAGAAGATGCTGACCAGGCAAGAACAACGCTCGTTCCCTGACCGTTCTGACCATTTCGTTCAGAAGGGCGGGACGAACATTTGGCGTGGACGTTTTTTTGTTGATCGTCGTCTCCATCGTCATGCTTCCTGCATTCCTTCAGGAAAACGTTTGAGGCTAAGCCGTGCCTGTTCGACATCGCGGGTGATTTGCTTCGACAGCTCGTCCGCGGAAGCGAACGCATGGTCATCTCGCACTCGCGCGACAAATTGAACGGTAATTTCTTTACCATAGAGATTACACGACTGATCCAGCAGGTACACCTCAATCAGACGCTCTCCCTCTCCAAATGTTGGTCTTGTCCCAATGTACGCAATCGCCTCATACATCTGCGCGTCATAAACGGTCCGCGCGGCATAGACTCCGTCCGGCGGCATCACGCGGTGGAGTGGAAGGCGGAGGTTGGCGGTGGGCCACCCTAAGGCTTGTCCTTGCTGAGCCCCATGAACGACCGTACCTCGGATCCCATAGGCGCGCCCCAACAGCACCGCGGCTCGTTCCATCTCTCCTGCCTGAATAAGCTGACGAACCCGCGTGGAGCTCACCACCGTTCCTTCAACCACCACCGGCCTGACTGGATAGACCTGAAATCCGTACTGGCCGCCGAATTGAATGAGATCAGCGATACGACCGGCCCGCCCATTCCCAAATGCAAAATGTTCACCGACAAAGAGTTCCGCCAATTTGAGTTGCTGGTGCAGGACGCGATCGACGAATTGCTCTGGTGTCATCGAGGCAAAGGCCGGAGTAAATTCCAGCAAGACAACTTCATTGATCCCGGCAGCCTCAAAGCGAGCCAGTTTTTCCTCCGGACTGGTCAGATACAGCAGTTCGACGTGCGGAGCGAGAACTTTGACGGGATGGGGCTCGAACGTCAACACGAGCGCCGTCCCCTGCGATTTGCGAGCCGACTCCACCACGGTCTGCAGCAACAGCCGGTGGCCGAGATGGTGGCCGTCAAAATTGCCGATGGTGGCGACAGGATGGGCACGTGGACTGGCGTCGGAAAGCCCACGCGTCACTTTCAGCATCGTGGTCAGTGTAGTAGCCGGGCTGCGTCTTTGGCAAAGTAGGTGAGGATCACATCCGCACCGGCCCGTTTGATCGCGAGCAAGGATTCCATCATGGCACGCGATTCGTCGAGCCATCCGGCTCTGCCCGCTGCCTTGACCATGCTGTACTCCCCGCTCACCTGATAGGCGGCGATTGGCAGCAACGTCTGCGTTCGCGCGGCCGCGATGACGTCGAGATAGGGCAGCGCCGGTTTGACCATGACAATGTCGGCCCCTTCTTCGATGTCGAGGGCGATCTCATGCAGCGCCTCTCGACGATTGGCCGGGTCCATTTGATACGACTGCCGGTCGCCGAATTGCGGGATGGAGAATGCTGCGTCCCGAAATGGAGCGTAAAAACACGACGCAAATTTTGCCGCATAGGACATGATGGGAAGTTCGGGGAATCCTGCTTGATCCAGCTCGGCTCGAATCGCCCCCACCCGCCCATCCATCATATCGGACGGAGCCACCATATCGGCACCCGCTTGTGCATGCGTTCGCGCCATCGCGCGAAGACACTCCAAGGTTTCATCATTCAGAATGCGCCCATCCCTGACAATCCCACAGTGACCGTGGCTGGTATATTCGTCGATACAGACGTCGGTAACGACCAGCAAACCTGGCACCTGGTCTTTCACCGCCTTCACCGCCCGCTGTACGATCCCGTTGGGATCGAATGCGGAGCTTCCTCGTTCGTCCTTCTGATTCGGAATGCCGAAGAGGATGATCGCTGGAATCCCCAATGCTTTGATCTCGCCGGCTTCCTTTACTAAAAGGTCGATCGAAAGCCTGAACTGGCCCGGCATTGAGGCAATCTCTTCCCGCCGATCCTTCCCTTCAACCACAAACAGCGGATAGATGAAGTCTGCCGGCGACAAACTAGTTTCACGAACCATTCTTCGGAGCAACTCGTGCTCCCTCAGGCGACGCAACCGCTGAATCGGAAAGGCCATGGTGTTATTTTCTCGGTAGATTCGTCAGAAACACGACGAGATCGCGGACTGAGATCATGCCGACCAACTTACCGTCCCTCGTCACACCCAAATGGCGAATATGGGCTTGCGCCATGAGATCGTTGGCGTCCAACAGCGTTTTATTTTCTTCGATCGTCAAAATCGGAGCGGACATGATCTGCTCCACATTCGTCTTGGTCGCATCGGCTCCTGCTGCGACAATCCGGCGCATCATATCCGTATCCGTGAGGATACCGATGATCTCCCGCTCATTGGTGACAAACAGGCTTCCGATGCCGCGGTCGCGCATGATGCGAGCAGCCGTTTGTGCATCCGTGTCCCGTGCCACTGTCACGAACTTTTCTCTCGGCACCATGAATGATTTCACTGGAACCATGAATACCCTCCCTCCGATGATCAGAACAGATCGACGACGGACATATTATCGCGATGTGGTCATCCCCACACCGACTCCTTCACTATAATGCTTTGCAATGGCCTCTGCCAGCGCCGGCACCGTGTTTTCAGTCGGCACGATGGCGACGGCTAGGCCGTATTCCTCAGCGGTTTTCGCAGTAATCGGCCCGATGCAGGCAACCACGGTGTGGCCGATGAGGTGTCGGGCTGACTCGGCGCCTCCGAGGAGTTCGACCAGGTTCCGCACGGTCGAGGAACTCGTAAACGTGACAACATCGATCCGGCCCTCTCGAAGTTGCTGCTTGAATGGTTCTATATCCACATGTGGCATAACTGTTCGGTATACCGGAACGACTTCGACCCGCGCGCCCAATTCAAGGAGCTGATCCGGCAAGATTTCACGAGCCACTTCTGCACGAGGAATAAGGATTCGACTCCCTCGCACGCCCACCTTGCTCAAGGCTGCAATCACCCCTTCCGCCTGATACTCAACCGGAATGACATCAGCCTTCAATCCGTATCGTCCAAGTTCTTGGGCGGTCCTGGGCCCGATACACACGATTCGGAGAGTGGCAAACGTGCGCGCATCCTTTCCAAGGGCCTGCACACGCTGCATGAACGGCTTCACACCGTTCACGCTGGTGAAGATCAACCAATCAAACTGAGTGATTCGGCCGATGGCCTCGTCGACAATTTTCCACGTGTCGGGCGGGACAAGGAGAATAGTCGGCAGTTCAACCGGTTCTGCCCCATATGCCATAAGCAGCTGTGAAAATTCCACGGCCTGCTCTTGAGCCCGCGTCGTCATGACACGTTTTCCAAACAGCGGCCGCTTCTCGAACCAGTTGAGCTGCTTCCGCAGGCGCACAACTTCCCCGACGATGATGACAGTTGGTGGTTCGAATCGGGCCGCTTCGGCCTTTCCCACGATATCCAATAAGGTTCCCACGATCGTCCGCTGATCGGCTCTCGTCCCCCAACGCACGAGCGCGACCGGAGTATCAGGGGCACGTCCTTCCGACAGTAGATTGGCCACGATCGTGGAGAGGTTTTTCATCCCCATCATGAACACCAGCGTACCCGACATACCGGCAAGCTTCGGCCATTCCAACAAAGGAGAAGGTTTCTCAGCATCTTCATGACCAGTCACGATCGTGACCGTTGAGGCCATGGTTCGATGGGTGACGGGAATTCCTGCATAGGCCGGGACAGCCACCGCCGCAGTCACCCCCGGCACGACCTCGAATGCCACTCCGGCCGCTGCCACCGCTTCTGCTTCCTCCCCTCCCCGGCCAAAAACAAATGGATCGCCGCCTTTCAGCCGAACGACAATTTTCCCGGCCCTGGCCCGCTCGATGAGGACGCGATTGGTATCCGCCTGGTTTTGGTACTGTCCTCGTCCACGCCGGCCCACATAGATTCGTTCTGCAGTGGCCGGAACGTATTTCAACAAATCCGGATTGGCCAGATAATCGTAGATGACGACATCAGCACGCTCAAGGCATTCCTTCCCCTTAATGGTGATGAGCCCTGGATCACCGGGTCCCGCTCCGACCAGAAATACCTTTCCACGTCGCATTGATGTCGTCATGCCGTCCCGTAGATCGCTTTGAGAATCTTGTCCCCTCCGCGAGCCAGCAATCGCTCTGCCAGCTGTCTACCTACGTCGCTGGCATGCTCGGTCGTACCTTCCACGACGTCTCGAATCATCTCTTTGCCGTCCACGCTGGCCACAAGTCCTTCAAGCCGCAAACCCGTTCCGCTGACTGTCGCATGCGCAGCGATGGGCACTTGGCACCCGCCTTCGAGTCGATCCAGCAACGCTCGCTCCGCCAATACCGCCACTCTCGTCAAGGGATGGTCCAATCGACTGAGCAACGAACGGACCAGGACGTCGTCCTGCCGGCCTTCGATCCCCAGCGCCCCTTGACCGATCGCGGGCAGACTGATGTGCGGATCGAGATACTCCGTAATTTCGTGAGTCCAGCCGAGTCGGCGCAGCCCCGCAACTGCCAGCACGATGGCATCGTAGTGGCCTTCCCGCAGTTTCCTGAGTCGCGTGTCCAAATTGCCCCGCAGCATTTCAATCTTCAAGTCCGGCCTCGCATGAAGGAATTGCGCCTGACGTCTCAGACTGCTCGTGCCGACCTTTGCCCCGTGTGGAAGATCTTTAAACGTACACCCGGTTCGGCTGATCAGCGCGTCACGGGGATCCTCACGCTGAGGAACGCAGAGGATGGCCAGTCCTTTTGGCAATTGGGTCGGTACATCCTTCATGCTATGGACGGCAAGATCGATTTCACCGGCCAACAGCGCCTCTTCAATTTCCTTGACGAACAGTCCCTTGCCTCCGATGTTCGCCAGCGGAACATCGAGAATCTTATCTCCGGACGTTTGAATCCGCCGCAAGGTCACCGTGACCTCTGGCGCAAGTGCTCTCAACCTGGCCTGCACCCATTCGCTTTGCTGCACCGCCAGTTTGCTGCCTCTCGTCCCGAGAACAATGGTGGAACGCTCAGGGATCGAGACGACCATGGATTCCTTTCATCGAGCCGGCTCATGGTACGGGGTACGAAACGTCGCGGGTCGATCCGACCCCGGCAACTTCTCGGCTCCCTCACCGCCCGACAATCGCACGCGATCAGTAGAAGGCTCGCCTAAAATACTACGATAGGATGACGACACCAGGAGAAAGCTGATGAGGCCGAGGATCGAGAGTAAGTACACGAGCAAATCCCACCGGAATCGTTCTTGCCCTCGATAGTCATATCCACACCGCGGGCAGTCCGGGAGAGACCCATAGCCGAGATACGTCGCCCGACATTTGGGACAGGTGAACAATTTCGGCGAAGCATTCTCTCGTGTCCTGACGTTCCTCCACAGCCGCGCGATCAAACCCGACATAGACATTACTTCCCTGTCCCTCGTGGGTTCTGGATAATTGATGGGGATCTCAGACTTTCAAATCGCGGTTCGTCGTCCCCCTTTTCGTGGTCGGACTCAGCAGCCGATGAAGAAGAGAGCCCATTCTGGTCCGAAGATGAGGTCTCCCCGAGGTTAAAGAACCGCCTGGCCGCCTCCACAAACGCAACACCATCGGATGAGTTGACCTCGGTTTTCAATGTCACGAGCGTACTGTGAATCAGCTTGTTCACGATCGTAGAGGCCATGCCTTCGACCAGCTCTCGTTCCTGGATCGAAAGATGAGAGAGCCGTCCGAGTGCCTTCTCTAATTCAACCCGCTTGATGTCATCCACACGATTTTTCAACGCCACGATGGTGGGAGTGACCTCGAGTGATTGGAACCATTGCCGGAGCACTTTCACTTCCTCGCTCACCATCTGTTCGGCCTTCTCCGCTTCGCGCAGCCGATCTTCCATATTTTGCTCGACTCTGAGTTTGAGGTCGTCGATATCGAACAAAAACGCGTTGTCCACATGGCGAACCGACGGATCGATGTTGCGTGGAACCGAGATATCGATCAAGAACATCGGACGATTCATACGTTGCTTGACCGCTCGTTGCACATCGTCGCTGCCGATGAGGTAATGCGCCGCCCCTGTGGAAACAAGCACGATATCAGCCGATGCCATGTCTTCTCCGAACTGTTCGAACGGCACCGCGGTGCCGTTAAACTTGTCAGCCAATTCCAGTGCATGGTGAGGGCTCCGCGTGGTTACGCGGACATGTCGGACGCCGTTGGCCACAAAGTGCCGTGCGGCCAGCTTCGCCATCTCACCGGCCCCGACCAAGAGCACGGTTTTCCCGGAGAGGTCGGAGAATATTTTTCTCGCCAACTCCACTGCGGCGTAACTGACCGACACCGCCATCTCCGCAATCTTCGTATCGGTCCGGACCCGCTTCGCGACGGAAATGGCCTTCTTCACGACCTTGTTCAAGATCACGCCGGTTGTCTTATGGGTCAATGCCACCTCGAACGCATCCTTCAATTGGCCGAGGATCTGAGATTCGCCGACGATCATGGAATCGAGACTCGCAGCGACGCGGAACAGGTGGCCGATCGCACGATCTCCCGAATGCCAATAGAGATGCGGCGTCAGCTCCTCGGAAGGCAGCGAAAGATGCGCATCGGCCAGAAATTCCTGAATGCGGCCGTACCCCGCCTCAATGTCGTCGACCACCGCATATACTTCGACACGATTGCATGTCGAAAGCAGCAGACCTTCCCTCACACCGGAATAGGAGCAAAGCCTGGCCAAGGCTTCACCCAAGCGGCTTTCGGGAACCGCCAGCTTTTCCCGCACTTCCACCGGAGCTGTTTTATGGCTGAGTCCGACGACAACAATGTGCATGTTAAGAGACCGGTCCATAACTCTTCAGCACGACACCGACAAGCGTCAGAATGACTCCTGCAAATCCAATAATGGTCAGATAGGCGGCCCGCTTCGCGCGCCAACCCACCGTCAGCCGTCCAACGAGCACAGCGAAATAAAACAGCCAGGTGACCAGGGCCCACGTTTGCTCGGGATTCCAGCTCACATAGGATCCTTGAACGAATTCGGCCGAAATCGCGCCGGTGATGATGCCGAGCGTGAGCAGCGGAAACCCCATGACAATCGACTGCTGATTCAATTGGTCCAGGAAATCCAACGCGGGCAGCTTCGAATACAGCACGTTAAACCGTTTGGACTTGAGAAGACCGTCCTGAATCAGATACATCACACCGGCTACGAACGCCACGGCAAATCCGACCGTGCCCAACATGCTCAAGGTCACATGGACCCACAAGGTGCCAAACATTGGCCTGAGCGTGGGGGCGGTATCGGGGAGCGCAGCCGCTGAGACAAGGGAAACGAGCGCGAGCGGGACAATAAACGAGCCGAGCACGTGAATCCGATGGCGAAACTCCACTGCGAGAAACACGAGGACGAGCATCCATGAGAAAAATGAGAGGGCTTCATGGAATGTCGGTGGTGAACCTCCTGTTGCTCCCATCATCCGGGCTACAATAGCCACGGTGTGCGTGCAGAAACCGGCCGCGGTGATGCCGAGAGACACAGTGGAGAGCGCTTCAGCACGCCGGAGAAGATAGGCCAGAAATAAGACAGTGGCGCCAAAATAGAGCGCCATCGTCACCATAAAAAACACGGCGGCCATCGAGGTCTATCCCCGCAACTTGTAAGGACAAACTGATCAGTCTTTAGGAGAGGAATTATATCGATGGTTCGAGAAGGGAGTCAACCAAAGTCCCGAAATAACGGCGATCGACCGTCCGGATCAGCCCGATTCGGCACCCTCTACGTGGTGAGCACGCCCATTGGCAACCCGGACGACCTCACCGTTCGTGCGCTCCGGATTTTAAAGACTGTAGCCCTGATCGCGTCGGAAGATCCGGTCGTAACCCAGACTCTCCTCGCACATCACCGCGCCACCGGGACCGTTACGAGCTATGGGCCTCGGAATCGTGATGAAAAAATTGCCATTCTCCTGAATCGCCTCAAGAACGGCTGTCACGTCGCGCTCGTATCCGATTGCGGTACACCCGTGATCTATGATCCGGGATGCCGATTGATTCAGGAAGCACACAGAGCGGGAATCCCGGTTCGGTCCGTTCCCGGTCCATCGGCCTTGACCGCAGCCGTCGCGATTTCCGGCTACTCCGGAGACTCGGTACTCTTTGAGGGACACCTGCCACGGTTGAAAACTTCCCTCACGAAATTTTGTTCAGGACTTCGAAATGAGCGGAGAACAGTCGTGGTTTTCATGGCATCCGAGAGCATTGCGCCCATGCTCATTGCCCTCGCACGGACGCTTCCGACAAGGAGGGTGACCATTGCCCAGAACTTAACGAAATCGGGGGAAAAGACGCTTGAGGGAACACCCAGCACGCTGTTGAAACACGTGCGGCGCTCCCCAAAGGCAGACACCGTGACCGTTGTGATCGAAGGTTTGTCCTCGCATCGTCGACCCACGCGACGATCGGGGCATAGCAGTCCCGCTTAACCTGCAGCGCTCTTGCGGATGATCACCCGATGCACACGGTCGATTTGTTCCTGGGAGAGAATCGTGTGGCCTTCGTTGCGAACACTTTGAGGCACGTTCCGGATTGGGTCTCCATCATCGAGAAGTACGGACAGAATCTGCCCCCCCTCCATCGTTTCCAACTTCAGTTTGGTTTTGACGAAGTTGTAGGGGCAGATCACGCCTCGGAGGTCCAACTCCACATCTGGTTGGATGGATCCAGTTGAGTCCTTTGGTGGGAGGGAGTCGTGGGTGTTTTTCATCAGCGTACAGCCCAAGCAGTAGTCTATCTTCGCCTGGATCCTATCAAGGAGACGAGAACCTCGCAAGGATTGTCCTTCCGAGGAAAAAATGGCAAAAAAAAGGGCAGCTGACGCTGCCCCTTCTCACACATCACGATGATGCTACTGGTGGTTTATTGCAGACCCTTTACAAGATTCGGCTTGGCAACGTCCGTGCCGTAGTCCGACTTGTTCTGGACCTTGGTTTCAGGCGCAACCGTCTGGTAACCCCACCCTGGCTGCGGTTCACAATTCCAGCACGGCGCAGCACCGGTAAACTCAGAAATGCCGGTTGTTACAGTTCCAGTGGCGGTGCCGGGTAGCACTCCTCCGACCGGACCACCTGTGACACCACCGCTGTTGGTTTCGATTCCACGCTCGGTCATCGGATTGGGGCGCTGTCCCAGCCCACCGAAGCCAGCCAGTTTCTCGTTGGCACGAAGCACCGACACCTCACGGACGAGCTTGCGTCCTGTCCCGAACTGTTGAGTGGACGTCGTCGCTTCGACAACTTGTAGCGTGACATCGTCACCAGCTTGGAGAGCCTTGATGGCCTCCATATTTGTCTTATCATCCAGATACACGGTCAGAGAACTCATGGCCCCAGTTCCAGCCCGTCCTTCATCATGCGAGCTTCCACCGGTCTCTAAGTGCATCTTGTTCCCAGGAATATCGACGGCGAGAACTCGGCCATAGATCGTCTCTGGCTGAGATAGTCTCTCGATGAAATTGGTCCGATCGAATGTGGTTACCCGAGTGGAGGACCCTGAAACATCTCCGACGCCTGCGCCGACGCCCATCCCCTGTTGGTTGGACTGTAAGCGCTCCTGGGCCATGGCCACACTCACGGAGCCGACAAGAAGAAGTGCCGCTCCTAGTGCCAACACGTTACGCATGTGCTGCCTCCTTGTGAGTTAGAGAAATGGATAAATGACGGACGACATGAAGATGAGGATACTCAACGAAACTTTTAAGGATTTTCATCATGCTAGGCGGCGGACTATAGGCTACTGTTGGGCTCATGTCAAGGGGGGTCGACCGCCCCTCGTGCGAACAAGTTCATCCCTTCCGATGTCGACAATTACAGCCCCCAAAGCGCTCATCTGGTAGCCTCAAAGGATGGTGCCCGGAGGGAGGGTCGAACTCCCACTCTCTTGCGAGAACCGGATTTTGAGTCCGGCGCGTCTGCCAGTTCCGCCATCCGGGCATAAATCTCATAAGGGGGCCACTTCTAACATGAAGTTCCTGATGGGTCAATCGGCCGACTCCCCCTTCCCTTGGCCTAAAATCGAGTGTTACAATCACGCCACTTAACTCACGTCTGAGGAGGCCAATACACATGTCTGAAGTGCAATGCGTGACCTGCGGACAGTCCGGAGAGGCCATTACCGAAACCCTCTTCATGGGGCGGTTTGAGGCGGACATTAAGGCAAAGGTCTGTCGGCCTTGCTGGAAGAAATGGGAAGCGATGCGGGTCATGGTCATTAATGAGTATCAAGTGAACCTGGGGGATGAGAGCGGCAGAGAACTCGTCAAGAAACAAATGAAGGCCTTTCTGAAATTGGGGGAACAAGCCGACACATCCAAACTCGAACAGAATTATCGACCACCGTCTGGTACGTGACCGAGGCCGCCAACGTTTCTCGACAGACGTGCGATGTTCAACACTTCACATGAAATTTCTCCTGCGTTCTCGCAGGCTTCGTTGACAGTCTCATTTCAGAAGTGCTAGATTGAAAGTCTTCGTGGGCCCCCGGTTCATCCTCTACGCCAGAGAGATCGTGACCATAGGGCAGAGAGAGATAGTGTGACGCCATGATTGCGCAGATGCATTTGAAAGGGTTGATGTTCGACCCGTACAATAACGCTTATATTGTCATCCTGCGCGATGAGGATCGTTCCGACATCCTTCCGATTTGGGTAGGAAAATCGGAAGCCGGCTCGATCAGCCTGGCTCTGGAAAACGTCGCCCCGCCCCGACCAATGACCCATGACTTCATGAAGTCGATTCTCGACGCCTATGATGCGAAGATCATCAGCGTCGTCATCACAGACCTTTCCGAGAACACGTACTTCGCCAAGATCCACATGATGTACGAAGACTCAGAATATACCGTGGACTCTCGCCCCAGTGACGCCATTGCTCTTGCGCTTCGCTGCAACGCGCCGATTTTTGCGAGCGAGACAGTGATTCGAAAGCAGAACTCGGAAGAGCTTGAACAGTGGCTTGAGAACCTGAAACCGGAAGATTTCGGAAAGCTGGATTCCTGATGAGCGACGCATCGTCTTCCCTAAATCACGATTTGATTGAGTTCAAGGTCGATCGCGTCGTCGACGAAACGGCGACAGACACGAGGATCGTGGTGTTGACGCGTGCAGGTTCTCCGACCGATACGTTCCCGATCTGGGTCGGAGCAGCAGAAGGCTCCGCGATCAAGCTGGCGATGGATACGATGGTCACTCCGCGGCCGATGAGTCATGACCTGATCAAGAGTTTTATCGAACATTTAGGAGTTGTTCTGCGACGCGTGGTGATCACTGACGTCAAAAGCAGTACCTACTATGCGACGGTGTATCTCGAAAGCAAGGGTGTCGAGCGGACGGTCGATGCAAGGCCGAGTGATGCCATCTCGCTGGCATTGCGCGTTCATTGTCCTATTTACATTACGCAGGACGTGCTGACACGTCGCAGCAGCAGCAACCTCGATGCGTGGCTCGCAAAGATGGAGTCGAAGAACCTCGGAACGCAAGAAGTCCAAGAAACCTGATTCACTCGGAGCAAGGAGCGAGCGTACACAATGACAACGTATCTGGAAAAACCGGCGAATGTGCAAGAGAAGTGGTACCTCGTCAATGCAGAAGGAAAAACATTGGGCCGCTTGGCTGCTCGCGTCGCCGGCCTCCTGCGCGGAAAACATCGCCCAACGTTTACTCCAAACGTCGACCACGGCGACCACGTGGTGATCGTGAACGCGGAGAAAATCCAGTTGACCGGTGACAAAATGCAAACCAAGTTGTACCGGCATCACAGCGGTTATCCGGGAGGGCTCAAGACGGCGACGGCCGCCCATGTCTTTCGGAAAGACCCGACCCAGCTCTTGACCAGAGCGATCGAGGGGATGCTTCCCAAAACCCCGTTGGGGAATCATATGGCGAAAAAACTCCGTGTGTATGTCGGCCCAACCCATCCACACCAGGCCCAACGGCCGGAAGCCATTACGTTGTAAACAACAGGTCCTAATCACGCGTGTGAAGAAGGAGGCGTTCTAGCATGGCAGTGGCTACTCAGTACGCAACCGGACGAAGAAAATGTGCGGTAGCCCGAGCCTGGGTGACCGGGACGGCAGGCGAT
Organism: Nitrospiraceae bacterium; assembly: GCA_035623075.1. Classification (NCBI taxonomy): domain Bacteria; kingdom Pseudomonadati; phylum Nitrospirota; class Nitrospiria; order Nitrospirales; family Nitrospiraceae; species Nitrospiraceae bacterium. Next base: position 58,957 of record DASPUC010000037.1, read on the forward strand.
ATTACGATCAATGATAAACCGCTGGAGCAGGCGTTCCCGCGTTTGACGTTACGCCAGATTATCCAATTACCACTCGAGATCGCTGGCGTCGCCGGAAAATATTCCATCAAGGCGACGGTTCACGGGGGAGGGCCGACTGGACAGGCCGGTGCCATCAGACATGCCATCGCCAGAGCCCTCGCGACTATGAACCAACCGCTCCGCAGCCCCCTCAAGAAGGAAGGGCTGCTCACCCGAGATTCCCGGGTCAAAGAGCGGAAAAAGTACGGTCAGAAGGGTGCGCGCAAACGGTTCCAGTACTCGAAACGATAACGGCAGGAGCCAGAGCGAGAAAAAGGGAAGGCTCCTGGCCTTCCCTTTTTTATGCCCGCAGCTATAAGTTGGGGGTTATCAGATAAGAAGGAAGACAGATGATGACAGGGGCTTTCCAGCAACACCGCGGCGTTGAACGTGGTCTCCCCCCGGCCATGCATCACGTATCATGCGTGACGTCTTCGAAAAGAGATGCGGGAACGCAGTGGGAGACCTTTGGCAGAATCTGGAAACCGCTATGAAAAAGTTTCGAATTGCAATCGCAGGAGCGAGCGGCTATGCAGGCGCGGAACTCGTCCGTCTCGTGGCTCTCCATCCACACTTCGAGTTGGTGGCTGTTACGTCAGAAAAGTCGGCTGGCGCAGCCGTTGCCTCCGTCTTTCCCAGCCTCGCTGGCCTTGTGGTACACACGTTTCAAGCTCTCACACCTGAGACCTTGGCAGAACGAGCCGATGCCGTTTTTCTGGCACTCCCCCATACAAAATCTTTGGACCCGGTCGCAGTTTCCGTCAAAGCAGGCAAGATCGTCGTTGATCTTAGCGCCGACTACCGGCTGAAAAATCCACTGGTCTATGAACAGTGGTATGAGACCCCTCACACCCACGCTCAATTGTTGAATGAAGCCGTCTACGGACTTCCGGAGTTGTATCGGTCTGCCATCGCCAAGGCGAAGTTTGTCGCTTCACCCGGTTGCTATCCGACCGCAGCAGTCCTGCAATTGGCACCGCTTTTCGCCCGGGACCTCGTTCAGCCCAATACCGTGGTTATTGATGCAAAATCCGGGATCTCCGGTGCCGGTCGAAGCCCTGCGCTCGCCTATCATTTTCCAGAAGCGCACGAATCACTGGAGCCGTACAAGATCGGCCAACACCGCCACACTCCTGAGATCGAGCAAGAACTCACCGGGCTATTGGGAAAAGCCGTGGGCCGGTCTGGCGGGAGTGATTCATCAGTTACCGTTGCCTTTACGCCGCATCTTGTTCCCATGAACCGGGGAATTTTGAGCACGGCCTATTGCAAATTACGCAATCCGCTGAAGCTCACCGACCTTCGGTCCTTGTACCGCGACTTCTATAAAGGGGAGCGATTCGTCCGCGTCCACGAAGATATCGTCCCCAATCCGCGTTATATCAAAGGGTCCAATTATTGCGACCTTGCTGTCTTCACCGATGATCGAGCCGGCTGGGTCGTGACCGTTGCAGCAGTGGACAATCTCGTCAAGGGAGCCGCGGGCCAAGCGATTCAAGCGATGAACCTCATGCTTGGTCTTCCTGAGGAAGCGGGGCTTACCAGTCCTGCTGCCTACCCCTAGACCACGCCCGTTTCCTTTTCCACCATGCACCAGCCGTCTTTTAGGAAATCTCCTCGTCAGGGCGTCACGGCTCCAGCCGGGTTTAAGGCAACGGGCGTACACTGCGGAATCAAGAAGGCCGGCCTCCTCGATTTGGCCTTGGTGGTCTCGGAGCGGAGCGGCCCGATTGCCGGCGTATTCACCCGCAATCGGATCGTCGCCGCCCCGGTCATCCTCGATCGTCTCCATCTCCGACATAGGCGTGGCCGTGCCTTCATTATCAACAGCGGCAATGCCAATGCCTGTACCGGCCCTGCAGGCACGACGACAGCTCGACGGACGGCACAGCTGGTGGCCAGGGTGCTTGGTGTTCCTCCATACGAAGTCTTTGTGGGATCGACTGGCGTCATTGGCCGTCCCCTCCCATTCACCTGTATCAGGGACGGGATACCGAGGTTGATGAAGGAACTTGGCGCTCGCGGAGGGCACCTGGCGGCTCGGGCCATTATGACGACAGACCTTCATCCCAAGCACGTCGGGTTACAGACCAAGATCGGTGGACGGATCGTGACCATTGGTGGAATGGCCAAGGGATCGGGCATGATCCATCCTGATATGGCCACCATGTTGGGCTACCTCACGACGGATGCGGCGATCACGAGGTCCGCGTTGCAGCGTGCCTTAACGTTGGCCGTCGACAACTCGTTCAATTGCATCTCGGTCGACGGCGACACCAGCACCAACGATACCGTGCTCTGCCTGGCCAATGGACTCGCCGGCAATCGTGCGATCTCAACTGGCACGTCAGACTTCCGCCGATTTGTTCAGCTCCTGACCAAGACCTGCGAAACCTTGGCTCTGGCAATTTGTCGTGATGGAGAAGGCGTGACGAAGGTGGTGAAGATTGCCGTTTCCGGTGCTGATACTGCGAAGCAGGCACATCAGATTGCCCAAACTGTGGCAACGTCGAATTTGGTCAAGACCGCTCTGTTCGGCGAGGATGCCAATTGGGGTCGGGTGATGGCTGCGATCGGGAGGGCCGGCGTTCCTGTCATTCAGGGGAAAGTCGATATCTGGTTCGACGGAGTCGCCATGGTCAAGCACGGCGTCGGACTTGGCCCAGCGGCTGAGAGGCGGATTGCGCAGGTCTTCAAGCAGAAAGAGTTTACGATCGCCATCCGTCTCGGCAGCGGAAGACACCAATCCCACATGTGGACAACGGATTTGTCGTACGACTATGTGCGCATCAACGCGAGCTACAGGTCCTGATGGGCAGAGCACCAGGAACCTTGCAAACTCCCAGGTAGTATGCTAGCGTGCCAAGGCTTTGGGCTTGTAGGTGATAGCCTCCGCCGAGTTGAATCCCGCATCGGACGGAGAAATTTTTAAATACACGTCAGCGTCACGTGACGCTGCGGGGCTTGAGAATAAGGGACATGTTTCCCTCGCCTCCTTGAGTGAGGCGCTCTGCAAGCCTTGAGAGGAGGTGAAGGCATGGGAGTGGTTTCAATCAAGGAATTATTGGAAGCCGGCGTCCATTTTGGACACCAGACCAATCGATGGAATCCAAAGATGAAGAAATTTCTCTTTGGAGAACGAAACGGCATTTACATCATCGACCTTCAGCAAACGGTCGCCCGAATGGATCAGGCCTATGCCTTCGTCCGTGATACGGTCGCTTCCGGTCAGCCCGTTTTGTTCGTAGGCACAAAACGGCAGGCCGCCGAGATTTTGGAAGAAGAGGCCAAGCGGGCCAATATGTTTTTTGTCAACCAGCGCTGGCTGGGCGGGATGCTCACAAACTTCCAGACGATCCGCCGTAGCATCGACAAGATGAAAAAAATGGAGACGACGCTGCTTGATCCCGCGCAGCACGGCTTGACCAAGAAAGAAATCTCTCAGATGCAAAAAGAGATCGTCAAGCTGCAAAAGTATTTGACGGGAATTAAGAACCTGCGCGGCCTTCCGGGAGCGGTGTTTATCCTCGACACGAGAGTCGAGCACATTGCCGTGATGGAAGCAGCCCGCCTGGAAATTCCGGTCATTGCGATTGTGGATACGAACTGCGACCCTGACCGCATCACCTACCCCATTCCCGGCAATGACGATGCCATTCGCTCGATCAAACTCATTACGTCCCGCATCGCTGACGCCTGCATCGAAGGCGCCCATTTGCGCGCGCAACGAGACGAGGCCGAGTTTCAATCGGCTCCCGCCGGCGATGCCAAGCAAGCTGCCATGAGCCTGGAGAGCGTACCAGCATCGTAGGATCGGGCACACGGGCGGTCTACCATCATCAACCGTTGAATAGAGAAGGGCTCTGGCGCATGGCAGGATCAAGTCAACTCGTCAAAGAACTACGGGAAAAAACAGGGGCCGGCATCCTCGATTGTCAAAAAGCCCTCGCGGAAAACGGCGACAATATCGAGAAAGCCATCGACTTTCTCCGTCAGAAGGGACTGGCGGCCGCTCAAAAAAAAGCCGGCCGGGAAACGAACCAGGGCCTCGTCCACGCCTACATTCACATGGGCGGGAAAATTGGGGTATTGATTGAGGTCAACTGCGAGACCGACTTCGTGGCTCGGAACGACGAATTCAAGACATTCGTGAATGACCTGGCGCTGCAGGTTGCCGCGGCAAAGCCGTCGTACGTCAAGCGAGAAGAAATTCCAGCATCCATTATCGACAAAGAGCGCATGATCTACGAAGCGCAGGCCAAGGAAATGGGAAAACCCCCGGCTGCCTGGCCGAAGATCATCGAGGGGAAACTCGAAAAATTTTATCAGGAAAGCTGTTTGATCGAGCAGGCCTTTATCAAAGATCCTGCCGTTACGATCAAGGATCTGCTGTCCCAGAAGATTGCCAAGATCGGTGAGAACATCAACATCCGCCGGTTTACACGCTACCAGCTAGGCGAAGTATGAGCTCTGCCAAATACCGGCGCATCCTCCTCAAAGTCAGTGGAGAGATGTTGGCTGGTGAGCAGGGATACGGCATCCAACCCTCCGTCCTCGAAGGTCTCGCCGAGGAAATCGCCTCCGTTGTGGCGCTCGATGTGGAAGTCGCCGTGGTCATCGGTGGAGGCAACATCTTCCGCGGCATTGCCGCGAGCGCCTCAGGCATGGAGCGCGCATCCGCCGACTATATGGGGATGCTGGCGACGGTCCTCAATGCACTGGCGTTGCAAAACGCGCTTGAACGCAAGGGCGTCATGACGCGCGTGCAATCCGCGATTGAAATGCGTCAGCTGGCCGAAGGGTACATCCGACGCCGGGCGATCCGCCATCTCGAAAAAAAACGCGTCGTCATCTTCGCTGGCGGGACGGGCAATCCGTACTTCTCGACTGATACGGCGGCGGCGCTCCGGGCCATGGAGATCGGGGCACAGGTCATCATGAAGGGCACGAAGGTCGACGGCATTTATGATGCTGATCCGGTCAAGAACCCGTCGGCCAAAAAGTACACCGAAATCTCCTTCCTCTCGATTCTCAACCAAAACCTCAAGGTGATGGACGCGACTGCGATCAGCCTCTGTATGGACAATCAACTTCCATTGATCGTATTCAACCTTAAGCAGAAGGGCAACTTTAAACGGGTCGCGACCGGCGATCCGATCGGCACGACTGTTACGGTCGCATCCCGTTAACCTTCGCCGGAGTCTTTATGTCAAACCCCGCAGCGATTCGCCAAAAAGCGACCGAAAAAATGGAAGCGACGATCGATCACCTCAAGCATGACTTGGCCGGCTTGCGGACCGGACGCGCGTCCGTTGCACTGTTGGACGGTGTTCGGGTGGATTACTACGGTACCATGACACCGCTTAAACAGGTGGCTAATCTGTCGACCCCGGAAGCCCGGCTAATTACGATTCAGCCGTGGGAGCCGCAGCTGATTAAGGAAATTGAAAAAGCGATCTCGGCATCCGGGCTCGGTATTACTCCATCGAACGACGGGAAGATCATTCGTGTCCCCATCCCCCCTCTCACGGAAGAACGGCGGAAGGAGCTGACCAAGATCTGCAAGAAACACGGAGAAGACGCCAAGGTGCATATCCGCGGGGTCAGGCGGGATGCCAACGAAGAATTGAAGAAATTGCAGAAAGATGCGAAGCTGACAGAAGATGAGCTGCGGAAAGGCGAGATCGACACGCAAAAGCTCACCGATCAGTACATCCAAAAAATCGACGACGTCATCAAGAAGAAAGAACACGACATCCTCGAAGTCTGAGCAACTGTAATTATAGAAACCGGCTTCACCAGCGTGCCGACCACATCGACGTTTTCCCCAACCTCCGCCACGATCGATCTCTCCGCGCTCGGCCATAATCTCGCTGCCGTTCGACGGTGCCTGAATCCTGGATGTGACATCATGGCGGTCGTCAAGGCCAACGCCTACGGTCACGGAGCGATCGACATCACCCGATCCCTTCTGCGTCACGGGATTCCACGATTTGCGGTTGTCTCTGTTGATGAAGGCATGGCTCTCCGGCAAGCCGGCATCAACGCCCCGATCGTCGTCTTAGGCCCCCTGTTTGCCGAGCAAATTGCCGACCTCTTGGCTCATCAACTCACCCCGGTGGTGAGCGATCTCGGCATCATGCCGGTCTTGTCCGAGGCTGTTCGCAATCTGAGCACGGCCTATCCGTTCCACATCAAAGTTGAAACTGGTATGGGTCGTCTTGGTCTGCGGATGCGGGATGTTGACTCGCTGATCCAGACATTTCCGCCCAACGGTCCGCTCCAGATCGAAGGCTTGATGACCCATCTCGCCGACACAGATGGGATGGAAGACGCCGCCACGGAGGAACAGCTGTCGACGTTTCGTCGGATCGTGCAGCAGATCGAACAGCGAGGATTGCGCATTCCGTTGATTCATGCCACGAACAGCGCTGGCTTGATCCGATTCCCGCACTCGCATTTTTCCCTCGTGCGCCCAGGGATCATGCTCTACGGCTACCACACACTTCCGAAATCCGTGCCGGCTCCCGCATTGCAACCGGTCTTGTCACTGCACACGACCGTTGCCCAGATTCGGACGGTCGAGCCAGGGGGAACCGTCAGCTACAACAGGACGTTTGTGGCGAAACGTCAATCGCGCATTGCCGTCCTTCCGATCGGGTATGCCGACGGATACAACCGACGGCTGTCCAACCGCGGGATGGTCCTGGTACATGGACACAGGGTTCCTGTTGTCGGGCTCGTCTGCATGGACATGATGATGGTCGATGTGACGGCAGTTCCCGGAACTCAAGTCGGAGACGAGGTGATACTCATCGGCCGGCAGGGGCAGGAGGCGATTTGGGCCGATGAGCTCGCAGAGTGGACGGACACCATTCCTTACGAGGTGCTGTGCGGCATCGGACCTCGCGTCCCGCGGGTCTATCACGCCCTGTGATCGCAGTCCGACCCGTCAATATATGACTCGAATGGACACACCGCCCGTGTGCAACGTGGTAGAGTAGACCCCGTTCACTGGAGCCCGCACGCCTGTATTGCCGCTAATAGTCCGTTGCTCGTAGAGTGACGCTTGATAAGAGACATCCAGGCCGACCGCTTTCGGTTTGAATCCGCCAATTCCAAGCTCCCCGCATCGCGTTAACCCGAAAAACGACCCATATTCTTTACACAAGACACCAACTCCGGTTGAAATTATATTGACGTCGGCCGATGGAATGCCTGGATTGAAGGTCGCGTCAGGCACCTGGTTCTGCTGGTTCGTATACCCTCCGCGAAGTGTCACTTCCCATTCTGGGAGCGATGGAAGTTGCAGCCACCGGTACTCGGTGCCAACCATGACGGCATAGGTGCTCTGCCAGTTCTGAGGTTGAGGAATCGTCACGCCATTCGCCAAGTGGACGTCGAGATTTCGAACTGATTTCCAGTCAACATAATCCACATCCAGTTCCAGCTTCCATTCATGACGGTCTGTCCGGACCGGCCACAATGCCACCGCTCCTGAAATGATCTGCGGCAATACCAAGGTGGCCGTCGCATCCTGCACTTTGGTGCCGTTGGCTAACAACGCTCCGGTCAAGTGCAGCGTCGCCTGACTCCGATACACCACAGCCACGTTGGCTACGGGTTTCCCTTCCCCATTCCGTAATGCCGTATATAAGAAACTGACGTTGAATCCGGCGGCTGTATCCTTCCCATAGAGTTCCATTTGCGAGCCGGCGGGAATGCCCAGCCCTCCCGGCCAGATGAACTGTTGTTCCGCCTGCCCCTCTCCAAATAATCCGCTGAACGTATAGATGTCGGCCCCAACGCCAATCGAGAGATCGTCGAATAACCTGTAGGCGAGCGTCGGTTTAATATCCAGCACCGGCAACGTACTAAAAGTCGTCGTATTGCGAAACGGCCCGTTGTCCGGCCATCGGGTGATTGAGCCGAAGGGGACGGTCAACCCTACGCCGGCGGTGAGATCACCGAAGGCCGTAATCCCGAGATCCTTGAGGTTCGCCGTGACGTAGGTGTGGGAGGGAGGGGGCCAGGCGAGGCTGCCATTTCGATCGCCGGTCGCAGTTGCCCCTGTCGTGCCGGTAAACTGCGTCGTCCCGCCGGAGAGCAATACACCGGCCATGATCTGGACTCCAGGTAATTGAGTCATGCCGGCAGGATTGTAATGGAGCGCTGATGGGTCGTCTGCTTGCGCAGCAAAAGCATTCCCCTGCCCAGATGCCGCCGTTCCTTGTCCCTGAATCCTCGGAACCTGAGCCGAGCTCGTTTCATAACCTACGGCCCAAATCATCATTACTCCAACAAGGCAGACGACTCCTCTTCCTGCTGACGAAATACCACTCATCGCCCTGTGACTCCAACGCGTTTTAGTTAAACTGTTCGATTTACAACAGACACACGATACTGACGACAGGGGAACAAGGAGAAATTTCTCAGGTAGGCTTGAACCAGCAGTCTATCACCCGGTGCAATTCGTCGACATCGAACGGCTTGAGGAGATACGCCTGTGCACCCATGCCGATCGCACGGATGGCGAGGTCTCTTGATCCCGAAGCAGTCACCATCACAATGGGGAGTTGTTGGTCCCACTCTCGAATCTGCCTCAACACCTCTAAGCCATCGATTTGCGAGATACCAATGTCCAATATCAGACCTGAAAATGAATCGGTACGCACGAACTCGACCGCTCGAATTCCGTCCGCAGCCTCTCGCACTTCGTAGCCCTTGGCCGTCAGACGATCATGAAGGAGCTGACGGATACCCGCATCGTCATCCACAACAAGCACGCGTTGTTCGACTTTCCGAATCGCATCTCGTACGTTATGAGCCGGCGGCGCGATCGGAATCGTGAAATACAGTTCGGCTCCATGGCCGAACGTGCTCCGCGCTTCGATCGTCCCTCCATGTAACTCCACCAACGTACGGACAATCGACAGTCCAAGCCCCAATCCTTTGCTCCCCCTGCGTGTTTCTTTGATCTTGAAGAACGGGTCAAAGATCTTGTCAATAAATTCCGGCGGGATCCCCGGGCCTGAATCTCGAACCGACACGCCCGCCAACGCCTGATCCTTCTCCTCAACCATGACGACGATGTGACCCTCATCGGGCGTAAACTTAATCGCGTTCTGGACGAGATTGATGGCGATCTGGATCAGGCGATCCCGATCACCACGTACGATGAGCGGGGCAGACGGATAGCGCACATCCAGTCGGTGCCGTTTGACCTGGGCGAGCGGGCGCAACTGCTCGATGGCATCGGCCACACACTGTCCAAGATCCGCGTCGGCGAGAACGAGATCCAGCCTGCCCGTTTGAATCCTCGTCTGATCCAGCAAATCGTCGATCATACGGATGAGTCGATCCGAGTTGTCCAACATCCTCGACAAGTATCGCTGCTGTTTGTCATTTACTGGACCAGTCAAGCCATCCAACAGGTTTTGTAGAAACCCTTTGATCGACGTCAGCGGGGTTTTCAATTCGTGCGAGACATGGGAGAGAAACCGGGAACGTATGCGATCAGCCTGTTCCAGTTCAGCCGTTCGTTCCCGGACCTTCGCCTCGAGCCCCACATTCAGCTCTTCGATCTGCTGATAGGCCGATGCGTTGTCGAGTGAAATCGCGACTTGCGTGGCAATCGTCGCCATAAGCTCCAGATCATCCTGTGTCAGGCTATCCTCCTGCATGCGGTCCACGGTTAACGTGCCCAAGATAGGATCTTTTGTCTTCAACGGCACTGCGATCAAGGCCTTTGTCTTCGTCAGCCCAGCTAATTGCTGACTCACAGGATGCAGTTGCTCGATTACAGCCTGCACATTTCCGATGAGCAGAGGTTGTCCCCGCAACAGGACCGTTCCTTCTGGGGAACGAGGGTCGGTCACCAGGATTTCGCACGAACGGACAAACCCCTCGATGTCTGGAGAAACCCCGATCACGCGAGCGTCCCGCGAGACTTGGCGAACGGGGTCAAAAAATGAAATCATCGCCCGATCATAGTGAAGCTCCGTGGTGAGCGATGTGAGGACCTGTTGCAGTAGAGCTTCGCGATCAAGCGTCGAATTAAACAGCAATCCGGCTCGATGCAGCGCCGTCAGCTGGTTGACCTTTCGACGGAGCTCCACCCGCGTTTGCTCCTGTTCCAGATAGGCTTCACGTAACTCTTCATGCCTGGCCTCGACAAACTTGACCTGCTCGTGAATCACCGCTTCACGCTGACGCGCCCGTCGCCGCATACGGCGGCCGGTGACCACCCAGGCGACGAATCCCGGCGATAGTGCTATCCCCACTTCTTCAGCCACGCCGAGAAACGAACGGTGCAGATGGAGATAGGCGAATGCTGCAAGTCCTCCGAGCATGCTGGCGAAAAACCATACCAGCTGTCCGCTGGATCGTTCGACGCGGTTAGACCTCTCGTTGCCGCTGGCATTGAAGTAAGACGGGAGATCCGTGGAAGACCGTTCATGATCTGAGCGGTTTCCTGGAATTTGCCCTTTCCGCGGTGACATGGTTGACTCAACATGTTGCGGACTTTCCTGACGCAAGACTGTCTCCGTTCGAAGCCCTGACTTGTTCGGGCAGTCACGTCTGGGACAGCGGTCTTCCGTCCGGCGATCTGATTTGGATTGAGACGCTCATGCGGCGATAAATCACAGAAGAGTCTTCTCACCCGGGCGTATCGGGTTTTAGAACTCCACACAATGTCCCATTCACACCACTGGTCGCCTTCAGCAATGCAGGCATGTTCATGAATCTGTGCCGCCGGAAGGCGGTGCACTCGTTCCGGCACGGCCGACAGCAATCCTTGCGCAGCCTGGCAGCGTAAGTAGGCACACCGTTTCCGATAGGGTCCGAACTGTCGATAGGCGTGCTCCGTAAATCGCATCGTCAGCCGGGCTGAGGTGCCTGAGATCGACTTGACATCACATTCCAATGACCCAGGGGCATACTTGTTCGCAAAGTACGGAAACATCGTATAAATGGTGGCGAGAGGAAACGGCCGCGCCAAAGTCTGCATGATCGGCGAGGCCTTTTCATGCCCTGCAACAAACGCGAAACGGGGATCGCCCGACAGTTGCTCGCAAAATTCGTACAGATAAGCTGCAAACTCACAGGAGTAACTATTCCAACGTCTGCCGAGAAACGCTGGTGTCACGTGATAAACAGGATCCTTGATCCGTTCGTTGAGGCGCCGGCAGAGTTCACGAATAGCCTGGGTACCAGCTGCCCCACCTCGGCGCTGTGCCACGGAGCGCTCGAGGTGTTCCACCATCGGCCAGATCGCCATGCCGCTCAGATCGCGGATTTTCTCTCCTCGTTCAGTGGAGCCGAACGGCCGAAACTCCATGAATGGCCGTTCCAGGATCGTGTGTTCCTTTTCGAGGAGCCACCGTTCACTCATAATGCGTGCTCTTTACAAAAATAGGATTCCTTATAAAAGAGGCCGGCAGACAATACACTTCGAAGGGCTTCCGCGTCAAACAGCACGTGGCGGGTGCTCAGCGCGCCATATGCAAGGCTTTGAGCCAATAGGAGCCGGAAGAATCGAGACTCGATTAGAGCTTAATTGACCGAAACAGAGACTTTAACCATTCTTCTGAACCAATTGATATTGCACTGATATAAATGGCCATCAAGGAGTAACACGTCTCAATGTATCCCGTCGCTTCGGGATAAATGCAGAAAGAATGAAAGGATAAAGATAGGAAGGGTAATGGCCGGTTTATGACGGAGGACACTCGCTCATGTGCGGACTTTCCGCTTGAGGTGTCGTTCGACGCTCGCGACTTTGCTGGAGAGGCGGCCCGAATGGCCTTTGCGATAATCGACCTTGATCGTGCAGGAAATACGGGAACAGTCTCGCTTCATCCGTTCGTAACACTGCCGCACGACACGGAAGACGTCGTCCCACTCCCCTTCAAGCACCGTCCCCATGGGATTGAGCCGATAATCCACACCGCTCTTGTCGATGATATCCAGCGAGCGCGCGACGTACTTGCCGACACTTTCTCCTTTGCCCAGTGGCGACATGCTGAATTCGAGTAGAACCATGAAGGCTCGCGCTCCTTTGCTTATGATTTGGTGGCTGCCGAGGCGCTGCCGTGTTTGGCCCGCTCTTCGACCCACACGTTCGGATATTGCACTTTGCCGAGCAAGCGAAAGCCGTCCAATGCCTCGCGCAAGAGGGCGCGTCGCTTTTCCACATCTGGTTCATTGGCTTTTGCCTGTTCGCGCAATCGACCCAACCAGTCGACGAACGCGGCAAATTCCTCGCCGAATATTTTTTCAAGGTCTTCTTTGATGAATCCCGACAAGGCCGGCGCCATGCCGCTGGTGTTGATGGCTACGCGCACATGTCCGCAGGCGACGACCGCCGGCATGGTGACTGTTGAGGCCTCCGGTTGGTCCACAGACCAAAGCAGAAACTTTTTCTGCCGGGCTAGAGCCAAGAGATTCCGGGAGAACTCCTTATCACCCCGAATCGTATTCAAGACCAGAATGGCGTTTTCCGAATCGCTCTCGCGGAAATGCCGTCCTCGATGGATGACTTTGGCCGACGCCGCGAGCTGTTTCAGGTTGTCATGCAACGTCGGACTGATCACAGTGACTTTTGCGCCTGCTTCGAGCAACCGTTCCGTTTTTTCCGCCGCCTCTTCGTCGCCTCCAACGACCAACACGGGCCACCCTCGAACGTCGAGTGACAACGGAAAACCTGGATTCGCCACCATACTTCTTCCTCCTCGATCAAAAGAAAATACTATTGTACAACAGCCTCTTTCGCAGCGTAAACCATGCCCTCCCCTTTTCTTCGTCAACCCGCTATAATGCGCCCCGTCGGAACCATGACGATCAGCCCTCTGGAAGGATCTCCCTGCAATGGCAGGATACAATGTGCGGACGCTCGGCATGGCCGGGAGCATTATCGGATTGGCTGCGATCGCAGCCTGGCTTGGCCTCGCGCATAGTTGCGACCCCCAGACCGGTGAGCCGGTCATTGCGGGGCGTGTCCTGATTACACAGGCGCTGGCCGATCAGGTCCGTCCGACGGACGTGCTCTTTGTGATTGTGCGGAGACCAGGAGGAATGCCGAGAC
>DASPUC010000038.1 GCA_035623075.1 Nitrospiraceae bacterium
GTGCCGCCGCCGATCATCGTCGTAATGCCGGCAGAGAGGGCTTCCCAATATTGCTGAGGACAGATGAAGTGGATGTGGGTCTCCACACCGCCCGCCGTTACGATACAACCTTCCGCAGAAATAGCTTCAGTTCCCGGCCCAACTTCCATCCCCTTCGTCACGTTCGGCATGAGATCGGGATTCCCGGCTTTGCCAATCCCGATGATACGCCCGTCCTTGATCCCGATATCCGCCTTGACGATCCCCCAATAATCGAGAATGACCGCGTTCGTGATGACCGTATCGAGCGCGCCGCTCGCGCTGGTGGCTCGAGAAGACTGTCCCATCCCGTCGCGCAGAACCTTACCACCGCCGAAGACGGCTTCGTCTCCGTACGATGTGAAGTCTTTTTCGATTTCGATGAGCAGCTCGGTGTCGGCAAGTCGGACACGGTCGCCCACGGTGGGGCCGAAGAGATCCGCGTATTGTTTGCGTGGGATCTTCATGAATTCCTCCTAACGAAGGCCACGGGTAATGTTAAGGCTGAGGCGAATTCGCAGTGCTTGTTTTCCTCGACCTTATTCTCAGCCTCAACCTTTGCTAACAAAACCTTGCTCGGCCGCCCGCGCCAGCGCTTTGGCCTTCACCTGTGCATCATCCAATGAGCCATCGGTCAACCCGTTGATCCCGTGGGCAACCCGCTTACCGGCCAGTGCGACGACCGTCACCCGTTTTTCCTCCCCTGGCTCGAACCGCACTGCCGTACCGGCGGGAATGCAGAGGCGGAATCCGAAGGCCTGCTCGCGATCGAATTTCAGAGCACGATTCGCCTCGAAAAAGTGACAGTGGGAGCCGACCTGAACAGGCCGGTCGCCTGTATTCGTCACCACGAGTTCCTTCGTCGCACGACCTGTATTCGCCTGAATGTCGCCGGCCCCAAAGAGAATTTGACCGGGCACGACTGGTCTGGACAACTCAGCTTTGATCACAGAAGCCAGGGAGCTTCCCTTTTTTTGAGAGGCCTTGTGAACCTTGGTCGGGGATCGCTTGGTCTTCTTCGCCATATGCCCCTCCTCGTACGAGGACAACAATTGAATGGATGGGTCTGAGCGTGCCTAGCGAATCGGATCGTGAACGGTCACGAGTTTCGTGCCGTCGGGAAAGGTTCCTTCGACCTGGAACTCGTGAATCATCTCCGGCACGCCCGGCATGACGTCTTTGCGTGACAGCAGCGTGGTCCCAAAGGTCATCAGATCGGCGACGGATTTACCGTCACGAATGCCTTCGAGAACAGCAGCGGTCAGGTAGGCGACTGCTTCAGGATGGTTGAGCTTGAGGCCCCGCTTCTTGCGGTCCGCAGCGAGCTGCCCTGCGGTGTAGATCAACAGCTTTTCCTGCTCTCTCGGAGTCAGATGCATGGGCTCTCCTCTCTTTGGCGGACTTCATGTCCGTCGTTCCTGACACAGGACAAACGGCGTGAGCGAGTTGCATTGAGTATCCTACGTGAGAAATCTATTGCAGGGAGGGAAATGCTAGTCTAGGATTTCGCCGCCTGTCAAGCAGCACTCCATAGTCGGGTGAAAGGAGGCCTCCGTGACTCATACGGAATTGATTGGCAGATTCCGGGATCACCCAACGCTGGGATTCGTCGACTGGGTTTTGCGCGGAATCGGTCAGGTAGTCTTCCAAAACAACCCCATTTCCGGCGCCGTGATTCTCGGCGCAATCTTCTACAACTCCTGGATCTACGGTACGGCCTGTCTGTTCGGAACCGTGATCAGTACGCTCACCGCTCTCCTGTTCAAAGCCGACAAAGGGATGATCAAGGATGGTCTGTTCGGGTTTAACGGCGCCTTGATCGCTATCGCCTTGGTCGCCTATACGAGCCCGAACTTTACCACCGGTAACATGCCCAATCTGCACCTGTGGCTCTACATCGTGCTCAGCGCAGCCTTTACTTCAGTGCTCATGCCGGCATTCGGCGCCTTGCTGGGGCCACACAAAGTTCCTGGCCTCACGATGCCGTTTGTCCTGGCCACCTGGTTCTTTCTCGGTGCATTGTTGCAGTTCTCTACCATCGATGTTTCCAATGCCTTGAAGCCAACGTCGCCGTCAGACTTTACTGGTCCGCGACCGGATTACACCTGGGTCACCTGGTTTTACGGAGTTACGATGGGCATCTCGGAGATCTTCTTTCAGGACAACTGGGTGACCGGGGTCATCATCCTGATCGGCATCGCCATCAATACCCGCATCGGCGCCCTGATGGCGCTCATGGGGTCCACGCTCGCGGTCGCTGCCGCGGTGTTGTACGGCGCGCATGACGAAGCGATCCGTGACGGGTTGTTCGGGTACAACGCTGCGCTGACCGCGATGGCGCTCGGCGGGCTTTTTTATGTGCTGAACGTCTCGGGCTTTCTCTATACGGTCATCGGCGTCTTGGTAACGGCAAGGGTGTGGGCTTCGCTTGGTGTTTTTCTGGAACCGTCCGGGATGCCGGTCTTAACGTCCGCCTTCGTATTTGTCACCTGGTTGATGCTCTTGGCAAAGAGCGGCTTCCCGTCGTTGATCCCTGTTGCGCCGGTTGAGGCTACGACGCCGGAAGACAATCTCAGGCGTTTCGGCAACCGTCAAAAAGCATAGATGGCTTCGAAGGAGAGTGTGGGCTGGTAGCTGGTTGGGCGCCCTCCGACCTGGAAGACATTCTGGTTGGATTTGTCATACCGATATTCCAAGCGGGTCGTGAGAGAGTTGAGCGGTTTATACTGCAGCGTAGAGGTGACCTCCCACAGCGTCTGTGCAATTGCGGGAGGAGAAGCAGAGGACGTAGCTCCAAAACACAAGTTGGCTCTTGGTTGATAGGCGGTCGTGCCCTGGCAGGCGGCGAAGCCTCCTGCATCTTCGAAGATTTCTCCTCGCAGACGGACACCCCACTGCTTCGTGAAATCATGAATCAAATAGGCGGCGACTCCGTCCCAGCGGGCGTTCTTCGCTGAACTGATCGTGCTGCTGTTCGCTTGGTTGGCGTAATAGGATTCTATGACCGCTGAAGTCTGGTCGCTGACCTGTAAGCTGAGGAAGCCCCCTGTAAGAAAAAGATTGCCGCCGGTCGTGCCGGTCGGTCCACTTCTCGGTCCCGCTAAGCCGTACCATGTCAGCTTGATCTTCTCGGACGGAGCCAGTGCGAGTGCGTATTCCACGAGAGGATCATGCTGTGTGTCCCCTCTAGCAGAGTTGATGAACTCGATCGCTCCCACCGAGAGCGACACCCACTTGTTGAATTCATAGGAGGCTCGAGCACCGCGAGTTGTGAATGGCTGACCTAATCCGAACAGCCAAGACCGCGAATAGTTTGGATTACGCGGGCTTTCGACGACTTCATAGCCCACGATGCTGTTGATCTGGCCCAGTTTCAGGTCGAGCCCGCTGCCCACGGGCGCTAAGTATTGGACGTAGTACTCCTGGAAGTCGGCCCAGGGACCGATGTTGTTGCCGCCGATGAAATCCGAATCACGGCCAGCATTGAATTTGACCTTGAACCCGATTCGATCAAACCAGGCATCACCGGCCATAGCGTCCCGTCCGACTACGAGTTGTCCCACATTGAAGCGGGACTGGTTGGAATTCACGTCGAAGATGCGGAGCTCGTTGATCCGGTTTGAGGGATTATTGAAGTTCTGGGTGTAGGAGGCGTCGAGGTAACCATAGATATGCAGCCTGAGATCTTCCGACAGCAGCCGTTTTTCAACTGCCTTCTCGCTAGCCCTCAACCTCAGGGCGATATGTTCCAATTCACGAGCAACCGGGCCAGGTTCTTCCTCTGCCCTGGTATCTCCGAGAAGAAACCACTCTATGGTGAGAATGAAACAGAGGAGAACGAGGCAGACACGAACTAGCCTGTAAGAACGCGACTGGTCATACGGCACAACCCTCTTCTTACTCCTTACTACCAAGGCAGACAAGAGGACTTCCTGCCAACTTCGAAGCCCAGCCAGCCTCTCTTCATACCGTCAGATGCTGCTTCACCATTTCCGCGCTCAACTCATCACTTTTGCCCTGCGCCACCACCGCCCCTTTGGCCATGACCACGTACTTCTCTGCCAGCCGAGCCGCAAAATGAAGCCCTTGCTCAACCAGCAGAATGGAGAACCGTCTGGAGTTCTTGAACCCATTGATCACGTCTTCGATCTGATCGATGATCGAGGGTTGAATCCCTTCGGTTGGCTCATCGAGCAACAGGATCTTTGGCTCGGACAGCAATGCGCGCCCGATCGCGAGTTGCTGCTGTTCGCCACCACTCAAGACTCCGCCAGGCCGATCGAGAATCTGTGTCAGCTTGGGGAAGAGCTGATAGACTTCTTCGAACGCGGCCTTCTCGGAGATGCCGGTGGAAGAATGAGCTCGGGCCCAATATCCCAGTTGGAGGTTTTCCCGAACGGTCAGATGTGGAATGATCTCCCGTCCCTGCGGAACATAGGCAAGCCCTCGTTTCACTCGTCGATTCGTAACTTCCTTCGTCATATCTGTTCCGCCGATTGTGATCTGCCCAGACCGCGTCGGCAGCAACCCCATGATGGCCTTCAGGGTCGTCGTTTTTCCGACCCCGTTCCGTCCCATCAGACAGGCAACCTGCCCAGGCTCGACAGTAAACGACACATCCCGAAGAATGTGGCTCTCGCCATAGTAGACGTTCAGTTTTTCGAGTTGAAGCATTGGGTTTAGCTTTCAGCTGTTAGCATTTAGCCATCAGCCTCAGAAGATCTTTCCCAACTCAGCTCTCAGCACTTCTTATGCGTGCGTGACTTTCTGCCTCCCCAGGTAAATTTCACGCACACGAGCGTCTGCTTGGACTTTTTCAACAGGCCCTTCACAGATCACCGTCCCTTCGTGAAGGACGGTTACCGTCCTGGCGATTTGTCGGACGAATTCCATGTCGTGCTCGATGACAACGATCGCATGTTTTTCCGCCAACGATTGGAGTAATCGCCCCGTCTGTTCAGTTTCTTTGTCCGTCATGCCCGCGACCGGTTCATCGACCAAGAGGAGCAAGGGATCTTGGAGGATTACCATCCCGATCTCAAGCCATTGTTTTTGACCGTGTGAGAGCGATTCGGCCCGTGTGTGTGCCTGATCCTTGAGTCCGATGGCTTCGAGGTTCTGGTCGATTCGTTCCCGCTCAGCCGTGGTGGATTTCCCCAGCAAGGTCGGGAAGACGCCTCGGCTCGAACGTTTTAGTGACAGATCGAGATTTTCCCAGACCGTGAGGTTTCCATAGATCGATGGTGCCTGGAACTTCCTCCCGATGCCGAGTTCCACGATCTCATCCTCTCGTTTCCCGATGAGATCGATATCCTTGCCGAAGATCACACGGCCGGCGGCCGGTATCGTCTTGCCGCAGACCACATCGAGCAGCGTCGTTTTGCCAGCCCCGTTCGGACCGATCACGACCCGCAATTCGTTGTAGTTGACGATGAAGTTAAGATTGTTGAGCGCCTTAAACCCGTCGTAGTCGACGATGACGCCTTCGAGATAAATAATGGACCCTCGTTCAGTCATGTCAGCGCTTCCCCTCCGACAGGGCCACTTTGCTCACACCTGTTTCCATTGGCCGCAAAAGACTTGTGCTTCTCCTGATCACGCCGACCAGCCCATCAGGGAATAACAGGACCACCAACACGAAGAGTCCGCCGAGGATGAACGGCCAGAGTTCCGGGAAGTAATTCGTGAGCACACTACGACCATAATTCACACTGACCGCTCCCAGCACCGCACCGGCCAGGCTGCCACGTCCACCGACCGCCACCCAAATCACCATTTCGAGCGAAGGCAGGACGCCGATTTGCGCCGGGGTGATGATCCCGACCTGAGGAACGTAGAGCATCCCGGCCAAGCCGGCCAATGCCGCCGCAACAACGAACACGAACAGTTTGTAATTTGCCGGAGTGTATCCCGAAAACACGACTCGCGGTTCGCTATCTCGAACAGCGATCAGGACCCGCCCCGCTCGGGATTTAATAATCCAGCGGCACAGGAGGTAGGACCCGCCCAGACACAAGACCGTCAACACATACAACGCCCGCTGAGTGCCGGGATCTGCGAGCCGAAACCCAAGCACCTGCTTAAAATCCGTCAATCCATTCGTCCCGCCAAGATTCGTTTCGTTCCGATTGAACACCAGCCATGCCACGAGGGCCAGGGCCTGTGTAATGATCGCGAAGTACACCCCTTTAATACGACTGCGGAAGGCCAGGAACCCAAAGACGAGTGCAAAAAGCGTCGGGATAAAGATCGCCCCCACCAAGGCCACAGGAAAACTGTAGAACGGCTTCCAGAACAGGGGCAATTGTTTAACCTGGTTCCACACCATGAAATCCGGCAAGTCACTGCCGTACACGCTTTCCTTCCCGATCGTCAGCATGAGATGCATGCCCATGCAGTAGGCACCAAGCCCGAAAAATACGCCCTGACCAAGACTCAAGATGCCTGTATAGCCCCAAATGAGATCGAGGCCCAACGCAAGAATCGCAAAGGCGAGAAACTTCCCAAATCGATTGAGGCTGAAATCGGAAAGGTGCAGCCAGGAATCCTCCGGCGGCAGGACGTTCAAAAGGGGCATCGCGACAAGCAGGACAAATCCCAGAAGCCAGAAGGCCAGCCCTTCAGCACGCGGCTGATCGTGCGCCACTGGTTCAAGACTCGGCATGTCGCCCCTTGATAGCAAATAATCCTGATGGGCGCCATTGGAGGAAGAGAATGACCAACACCAGAATCAGCACTTTGCCATAGACCGCTCCAAAGCTCGGCTCGAGCAATTTGTTCAGGCCGCCGATACCTAGCGATGCAACGATTGTCCCTGCCAGTTTTCCAACACCGCCGGTGACCACGACCATGAATGAGTCGACGATGTAGTTTTGGCCCAGCCCTGGCTCCACATTCCCAATAAGCGTCAGAGCCCAACCGGCCACTCCTGCCAACCCCGAACCGAAGGCAAAGGTATAGGCATCGACCTTGCGCGTAGGAATTCCCAAGCAGGCACTCATGTTCCGATTCTGTGTCACGGCCCGTACGCGTAAGCCCAAGTTTGACCGAAATAGCAGCAGATAGATGCCCACGACACAGACAATCGACAATCCGATAATAAAGATTCGATTGTACGGGAGATAGACTCCGACCATCACCTGAGCACCGCCGCTCAACCAATTTGGTGCCACCACCGCCGTCAGGTCACCGAAATAGACGCGCGCCGCCTGCATCAAGACCAGGCTTACCCCCCACGTCGCCAGCATCGTCTCCAGCGGGCGCCCATACAGGAATCGGATGACGGTCGCTTCGAGTAGAAGGCCACACGCTGCTGCGGCAAGAAAGGAAATCGGCATGGCGAGCAGAAAGTACGAATCGAACATCGACGGCGAGAGATAGGCTCTAAACAATTCTTGCGTCACGAACGTCGCGTAGGCCCCGACCATCATCAGCTCGCCATGAGCCATATTGATCACGCCCATGAGTCCGAACACAATGGCTAATCCGAGTGACATGATGAGCAGTATCGAGCTGAGGCTGATACCGCGAAAAATTGTTTCGATCGCGCTCGACCATGCATTCCACGTCTCAATGCGCTCGATCGCAGCCGCTGCGGCTCTCGCTATCTCTTTTTGCTGCTCGGTCGCCTCGGGTGCGTTACCGGCAACAACCAGTTCTTTCAAGCTTGGCGCGCCGTTCTGGCTGCGAAGCTCCCCGAGCTTCTGGACGGCGGAAATCTTGATCGACGGATCGTCCGACGTGAGACTCAGCAGCGCGGCAGACTCCTCCATCGTGTAGCGCACCCATTTGTTCGGATCCTTCGTCGCTGCCTGTTCCAACCAAGGAATCGCGACGGTCCTGCCCATCGTACCGAGATCCGTGGCAGCCGATCGCCGGACGCCAACATCGTCACTCGAGAGATTCGCCCGATTCTTCAGCAGATCCATCAGAGGCTTGATGGCTTGCCGGATGGCGCGATCCGCGTTAGCGCGAAGTTCTTCCAACCTGGGCAAGAGACTCACATCCCCTTGCTCAATCAAGGTACGAATCGCTGCTTCACGAACCGTTTCATCCTCGCTGGTCACTTGAGCGAGAGCCTGCTCTACGGGAGGGGACGGAGGGGCCGTTGTCGGCCCCTCCGCCGCTCTCACCCAACTGTCACCAACGAAGAATAGGAGCCCGATAACGGTTAGAGCGACCTGTGCGAATCGCAGATAAATCTTCACGATTGGCGAGCAACCCCCTCACAAGACAAACGGGTGACGTTGACATTTCGTCTCGTCACCCGCTGTCCTTCCCTATGTCTCTGCCCGTTCGCCCGTTATGACACGGGGATATTCTGGATCCCCTACGCTCTCACTTCTTCTGATAGGTGCCCTGATGGCTCACCCAGTCACAACCCTTCTCCGGATTCGTATACTCGCTCCAGGGTTCGGGTTTCACAAGCCCCTTCGAGCGAGACACGACCTTGAACTGCCCATCCTTGAGAATTTCTCCGATGAGCACGGGCTTGTAGGTGTGATGGTTGGCCGGGTCCATCATGATTTCGCCGCCTGGAGCGAGGAACTTGCTGCCGTATACTGCCTTCCTGACCTTATCCACCTCAGTCGAACCGGCTTTTTCGACCGCCTGTTTCCAGATGTGCACCCCGAAGTAGGCCGCCTCAATTGGATCGTCGGTAACCCGCTTCTCGCCATCCGGCAAGTTGTTCTTCTTGCAATAGGCTTTGAAATCCGCCACGAACTTCTTGTTCTGCGGCGTATCGACGCTCTGGTAATAGTTCCACGCAGCCAAGTGCCCTACCAGTGCAGTGGTATCCATACCCCGCAACTCGTCCTCCGCCACGCTGAACGCCATGATCGGCGCATCTTCGGCCCGTAGACCCTGATTGGCAAACTCCTTGTAGAACGGGACGTTGCTATCGCCGTTGATCGTACTGATCACACAGGCTCCACCACCGGCCGCAAACTTCTTAATCTTGCCGACGATGGTCTGATAGTCCTGGTGATGGAAGGGTGTGTACTCCTCCATGATGTTCGCCTCCGGCACTTTCTTGGCCAGCAACATGGCGCGCAGAATTTTGTTCGTCGTGCGCGGGTACACATAGTCCGTCCCTAACAGATAAAACTTCTTGTAGGCCCCGCCTTCCTTGCTCATGAGATATTCGACAGCCGGCACCGCCTGCTGGTTCACTGCCGCGCCGGTATAGAAGACATTGTGCGAGCATTCTTCGCCTTCATACTGGACCGGATAGAAGAGCAACCCGTTGTTCTTTTCGAACACCGGCAGCACAGACTTGCGGCTCACCGAAGTCCAGCAGCCAAACACCACGGTCACCTTGTCTTGCAACAAAAGCTGTTTGGCCTTTTCAGCGAAGAGGTCCCAGTTCGAGGCGGGATCGACGACGACCGGCTGGATCTTGCGACCCATCACGCCGCCCTTGGCATTGATTTCCTCCACCGCCATCAGAACCACGTCGCGCAGTGAGACTTCACTGATCGCCATCGTGCCGCTTAAGGAGTGAAGGATGCCGATCTTAATCGGCTCCTTATCAGCTGCATAGGAGAGCGCCCAATTTCCGAGATTGCCCAAAAGCGCGGCAATGCCGACACCAGCCGTCACTCTGGCACCTTGCACTAAAAAATCTCGTCGTGAAGGACCAGCCTCCAGCATACTCGTGGTATCCGGCTCCTTGATGATGCTGGGCTTGTTAGGGTCATTCGATTCCATCGTCAGGCTCCTTTCGCTAACGTAATGATGTGTACTACCTTTAAAACATGCCGTCCTTGTTCTTCTTTTGTATTCTGTCCGAGTCAATGGACGTCGTTCTCCACGCGTCAACCCGTATACTCCTAGAAAGTGTTAGCCCTCTCTCGCAAGAGATCATCGTCCCTCAAGCAGAGATGAACCTGGTGCGCGAGATAAAACAATCCATCATCGGCTCGTCCAAACACAGAGAAACTCTAGTAACACTTCGTCTTCTTAGTACTGGACCTGGAAGGCCACCTTGAAAGCATTATGATGATCACCCGTCGCAGTGTTGGAGTAATTCGTGCCCAGGGAGGAAAGATTGCCATACTGCCAGTATGCCGCAAGGCGCGCGTTATGGCCGGCAATGATGTAGTTCGTGCCGAGTTCCGTTTCCTGGCGATTTTGGCTGTTATTAGGCACAACGGACGTATATCTGGCATAGGGCTGAAATTGCCCCATCAATCCCGCAATCCCTACTTTATCCGGAAATAGATACATGCCGGTCGCGTAGTAGGAATGCCCGTCAAACATACAGAAGCAGCCATTAGGATTACCACCAGCGGCTTGAAAGGGCGCCGAAAAGGCACCGGTCGATGACGAGTTGTTGTAATTTGCAAAGAACTGTTGCCACTCAGCATTGACCGTAATCACACCCTTGTCCCCGCTGTTACCAAGTGGTTTCTCAAACAGGAGGTCGGAGGTAAGGTACGTGAGATCCGCCTGATTAACTATTGTTCCAGCACCATTTTTCTGGTGTTGCGCCGCAAATGCGATCGCGAGAATATCGCCGGCTTTGCCGTAGTAGGTCCCGCTTGTGTAATAACCAGGATTCTTCTCTGGGTTCCAAAAGTTGTAGGTGAGGCGTCCCGCATACAAGAAGCTGTTTTGTTGATTAGGTCCTACACCTGCTCCTGACTGGAGTCCCGTGAACAGCCCGACGCTATATTGCAAATGACCATACGCTGGGTCGACTTGGCCCCAGAAGACCAAGCCGTTGTCACGGCCGTAGACACCAGCCCCGCCAGTGCCGAATTTCCCGGCGAAGTCTGCGGACTCAAACGGCGTCTTATACTGTTCGAAGACCGCTGAGTAGAACGGACCATTCAGCTCGCCGCGCGATGCTGGCACCAACAAACGCCCGGCCCAGACATTCACGTACTGATTGAACTCGAACTTCCCGATCGCATCGAGCAAACCGATATTGGTTGTACCGTTCCCGCCATTGGATGTTTGACCGAACGGATTGCCCCCCTGACCATTGCAATCAAAGCATTCGGTGTTGAACTCGAACTTGATAACCTTCGTGATTCCACCGTTGATATAGATACGAGCGTTGCCGATCCCGAAGCTGTTGTTGTAACTCCCCCCGTTCGCTGACCCGTTTTCCACCGCCGCGAACCCACCACGAATACCCATTCCGATGGAAATCCACTGGTCCCCGTCCTCGCTCTTGATCATGCCAGCCGCGTACGCACTCGGCAGCGTGAATGCCATCCCAGCCAACAGCACCACGACGGCCCCGGCAATTAAAAATGCTTTCCACCATCCAATTTGGCGTGTCTTCATGGAGAATGCCTCCCGGTTATAATCGGCTTGTGACTCCGTTGCTCACTGGCCTTGCCCCTATCGCCTTGACATCGTCGTCACTACGCACGCCATTGTGCGCAATCTCCACCCTCGCCCTGTCCGTCCGGCTCTCACTTCCACATCGATTCCGTCAGTCGGCGCCAACTTTCATCTGCATCGCATTTCCGCAGACCTTCGTCGACGGATGGTCACTCCTTCGGATTCGCCGCTGTTCGATTCAATTGCACCACTGTGATTCGGCCTACTCAAAATGTAGCCCCCAAAAAAAAACGCCCTTCCGGTCCCTCTCCTGGACCAAAAGGACGTCATTGTCCTTCGATGAATTCGGTCTTGAAACCTTGGACTCCATTGTCCAAGTCGTGACCGTACGGCGAGGTATTTATAGAGGTCATGTCTTCTTCTTGTCAAGTGGATAGTTTTTGGTCCGAAGATGGACGGTCCTAGTTTCAACACCCTCCATGCCTGTGCTAGAGTGTGACAGGGATTGCTCGTGAGGTTCCCACATGTTGCTCCGAGAGGGATATGCTGTCGCCTTGCTGACTGGCTGTTTGGTGGGTTCTTTTGCCTGTGCCACTGGGCCCGAATTAGATTTGACCTTGCATGAATCCGATCGAGGCAGGGTCTACCTTGAACGGTTTTCCGATCGATCGCTCCAAGCTGCGCATCCAATTAGGATATCAATAGATACCATGGCCCGGGTCCTGCGCGGCGTAAACATCAAGGAGAACCGAGGGTTCCTGATTAACGCGCTCGCCGGGAAACAAGAGCCCGTTCGAGCGTTGAAGGACGAGGAGGTGGCATTCCTCGCGCCGCTGCTGGTCGAGGGACTCGCCAAAGCTGCGTCTGACCAGCAGGTTGGGTTTCGGTTTGGTCGAACGGGGGCGCCCGCGGAATGGAAGCAGGGTTCGCTCTACGCCTACGGACAATCGCTGTACCTGACCTTGCCTTGGCTCATCCCCGCCGACCGGCTCGGAGCCGGCGGGCCGACACTATCACCTACGATTCTCTTTATGCCGGAGTCGGCCAGACGGCCAGACAGTTATCGTGACGCGAGATCGACGGAGTCGACGGTTGTTATTGACTATGCCTTGCTCGCCGCCCTGCCCGCCGAGTCATTATCACCACCGCCCCCTGTAGTCCCTACCGCCAGACCAACTCCTGGGGAAACAGCCCCAGCACCCCTCGGCGCACCAGTGGTCCAAGGACCCAGCCAAACGAGAGAAAGTGACCTCGATGAACTGAAGAAGGAACTGCAAGACATCAAACGGCAGCTGGCCGAACAGGAAGCCGAACGAAACGCAAGTAAACAGAAGAGCTCTTCCAAACAGAAACCACCATCGACTCCTTAACCGCTGTATCAGAATAAGATTCCGCTCTTGTCCAATTATCTCCTTTGCTTAATCTGCCCCGTCTGAAAATTCTCCGGCTAGCAGCACAGCCTCGCCAATTTCCTGGATGGATTTTCAAAGGTCCATGCTTTGCCGCTGAATCAGCTTTAAGGCATCTTCCTGACCTTCCGCCTCCAGTTGTCCCATTTGCAATGTGAGTCAGGGAGATAGCATATCAAGTCCGACTCTCACAGAGGATCTGGACCCGTTGAAGGGGGCGAGGTCGCTCCCGACGCAGGAGGCCTCACCCCGTTGGCCCATGCGCAACCTCCCCTCTCGTGGGATGCGGGACCTTCTCCTCAAGCTCACGACGCGACGGATTGATCCTGTCAGCATACCGGCAAGAGACGGCTATAGACATTGGCGGGCCGGCCGTCGAAACAATACAATTAGGAGACGGATCACTTAGCTTTGCTGTCCGATTTTTTCGGATCACTCTCCAGACCCGCCTGACCGCCTACCCGTTCCCCGCCCATCGAACCAGCTCTCATCCCCCTCTTTTCCATAGGAGTTTCCTGGCCCGCCTGACCGCCCGCCCGTTCTCCACCCATCGAATCAGCGCCCTTCTTCCTCTGTTCGAGATGGGTCTCTTTACCAGCCTGACCCCCTATCCTGCCACCTGGCTGGTCGGATTTTGTGTTGGTACCGTCCGAGGTGGCAGCGTATAAGGGGCTAAGAAACAGCAAAACACCACAGAACGTAACCGTGATTATGCTTAGAATGGACCTCATGTCAACCTCCCTTGCTAGAGGATTTTGTACTCCGCGAGTATCGCAAGTTGCACGTTGAATTGGAAGGGGGCTTTCATCTCCGGGGCCAAACAAGCAAGCCCCATCGCTAACTTTCGCCGCTGGTATTCCTCTTTGCGTTAACCTTCCCCCCGCAGTTGTACCAACGTAAATGTGAGTCATGCACAGCGCTGGCCGGCCCTGGATTTCTGTACCAGGTCTAGGGAGAGTCTCCAGCGGTGGTGCCGGCCCGATCCTGCCAAGGATCCGGCACCGATTCAGGAAACTAGGTCAATCGTTTTAGAGAAGCGGGATATAGGATGGAGTGAGTTTCGTGACCGCTGATTTTCATGGCAATTGTTTCAGGCACACCTGCACGAACTACATGCTCCTGTGCGTCATAGGTCGTGAAACGTCTTTCTTTGACCCATTTCCCCCTATAAACGGCCTTCCAGCCATAGAGGGTGGATCACTTAGCTTCGCTGTCTGGCTTTTCCGGATCACTCTCCTGACCCGCCTGACTGCCTACCCGCACTCCACCCGACGGCTCGGCGGCGAGCGTCCTCCGTTCGAACGGAGTTTGCAGACCCGCCTGACCGCCCACCCGCATTCCACCTAACGACTCAGCGGCAAGCGTCCTTCGTTCGAACGGAGTTAGCAGACCAGCCTGGCCGCCTATGGTGTCAGCCGACTGGTCGGCTTTGGCGTGGCTAGTGTCCGCCGAGGCAACGCATGACAGGCTAAGAAACAGGGAAATACCATAGACCGGGACCTTGATCGTGCTCAGAATGGATCTCATGACAACCTCCCTTATGAGAGGGGTTTGTACTCCGCGCGCAAAGCGAGTTGAAATGGGAGGGAGCCTTCACTTCCGAGGCCGAACGGGAATGCCCCATTGCCAACTCCCGCCATGCTATTCCTTTTCTCGTCATCCCTACTTATCAGCCTAGTAGCAGATTGCAATCTGGCCACCTAGGGAAATCCCTAAATCGACCTTTAATCTTCCCTTGCTGTTGACGCTGGTTATGAAGCTCTTTTGGGGTCTGAAAACGTTCCCTCGGACCCCTTTCTCAAAAGAGATACGCGAGCAAGATACGATCTCTTTCCTGACCTACACCTCTGTCGTTGTCCTACCTTCATTCATTGCGCATTTGCCCCCTGCTAGAGGACCTGGACCTGCTAAAGGAAGTGTCGATGATTTCTGCATTGACACGTGAAATGCCCTGATGCTAGCTTAATAAGTGGCTGAGGGGAGTGAACATTGACGTTCTCTCCGCCAGCCACATAAAAAGAGAGGACAATGACGTCCTTTTGGCTCGAGTTCAGAGCCGGAAGGGCGTTTTTTTTCTCGCGTGAGTCGGCACGAGCACGAGGAGGACATGAGATGGGACGGCTGGCTATTCGGCTTCTGCTGATTGCAGCCCCACTGTGGGGCTGCGCAACTCAAAATTCTCCTGAGGTCTTGCTGAACCAGGCGTTGCGGGACCAAGACGCTGCGTATCTCAGGTTGACCAATGCCATTGGAAGATACTGCTCGGTGAGTAATAATTCTTTTGAAAGCAGTCAAAACTGCGTTCTCGAGAAGCTGACGGTCCTGCGAGCCGAGCAGGCCCGGAAGGTCCCCAGTTTATCCGATCTCTCGATGATGCCCGCTCTTTCGCTCAGCGTGGACGAGCATCCCCAGGTCGCGAATGTGAACTGTGCACGCACCCGAATCGCGACAACCTGTCACCGGGTACCGCCACCAGTGACTCAGACCGGCCTGAACTAGCGGAAGGAGACGGGCTCCAGGGCTACATCCTTCGTTCGATTATCATTGCGCATTATGCGGTAACTGGTTTTGATAGTCTCGAGCCAGTTGATCTGTCTCTTGCGCCAGAACCCAAAGCTTCTGGGCCATTGCTCGGCTCTATTTCAACTCTGGGGATTCCTGACAGAATTCTTTCGTCTTGAGGTCAGCGTCGCACCCGTAGCGTTAGGCTTGCATGTCGACGTCTCTTGACTGCTGATGGGGCTAGTTTGTCCTGTCCCGGTAGCAGTGAGGTAGCAGACTAGGACAGCCAGTACCCGATCACAGCGTCAATCCGCCCAGCTGCGAGTTTCTGTATGCCATCATCAAGGGGATGGGAGAATAGAAATGGGCGAGCTGTGGTAATCAGTAAAGCAAAAAGGAGAGTGATCGAGCTCACAGGGATGCAGAGTCAAGATTTCTCTATCACCATGAGGTAGCGAAGTAAGCGTTATGGTAGGTGGTACAGAAATTCTCGATTGGTCACCCATGTCCTTCACGCCTCGCCATTTCCCTCATATCCACAAGCAACGCACCGTGAGGTACCGCGTGGGACCATTGCTCAAGTTGACTCTGGGTTACGTCTTTGGTTTCTGGCTACAGATGGCGTTCCTGGGGCTTAATAGTGAACTGGCTTATGCGGAGTGGGTCCCGGTTGAGAAAAACAACCAATTGGCCGGATCAATGACAGTGTACGTCAATCCAGATACTATTGATAGGAAAGGGGCTTTGGTGATGATATGGCAATTAATTGACTTTAAGACAATGCAAGGTGGGAGGAGCCCCAGCCGATTTTCGTCTATGAAAATGCAAAAGCAATTCGACTGCGTGGAAACGCGTGTGCGGCTGCTTAGAGTCACGGTCTTCTGGGGCAATATGGGAACCGGTGACCCCACTGAGGCATATGTAGAAAAAGGCAACTGGGTACTAGTTGAACCGGATAGTGTTGACCAAGCTTTGTGGGAAGTTGCTTGCAACAAGCAATGATTGCGTCCGATAGCACCAACGCTGATCACATGCTGGCATCACAGGGCTGACCAATATGAAGCTTTATTAATTATACCTGAAGCGGCAAGGCGGTCTGAAAGGGATCGCAACTCGCACTCAACCAAATCAACACTTGTCGTCGATTATGAATTACCAGCTACCTTGCCCTGGTCTCTAGACCAGTCTCGCCCAATATCGATAAGATCATCCCCTCAGCTACCGTCCCTCCTCTTACCACCGCACAGTCCACCGCCCTGTAAAGGAGAAAACCACTCAGGAGGATGTGGATATCGAAACTTTGCGGAAGAACGTATAAGAGATCAAACGAAAACTCATCGAAGAACAACTCGAACGCAATCCCCCCTCAAAGAAACCTGTAGTATCACGAGATTCCCAGGCTCCATAAGCTTCTATCCTATATCTACCTTCGTCGCTCTTCTGCCCGTTCCTCGATCTCCCCGGCTAATAACACGGCCTCGGCAATTTCCCGCATGGATTTCCGAAGGTCCATGCTCTGCCGCTGGATCAATTTGAAGGCCTCCTCCTCCGTTAGCTTCTTTGAGCGCATCAGGTATCCCTTCGCCCGTTCCAACAACTTTCGGACAGCCAGCGCTTCCTGCATCTCAAAGGATTTTTCCAGGAGCGTGGTGTGCTCAATCGCAATGGCCACTTGATTCGCGATGGCCTGTAACAGCTTTACTTCCTCCGCCGAAAACGCATGGGGAACGGACGTATAGCAATTAATCACTCCCACGGCTTTTTCCCGAATCATCATCGGAACGGAGAGGAGCGAGCAGAGCCCCTCTTTTCGCGCCAGATCCGGATACATGTAATCTCGCTCTTGTGTGACATCGGCGACGATAATCGGCCGCCGTTCTTGCACGGCACGCCCGCTGATGCTTTGGCCGACTTTCAGATTGGGTTTTCGCCGATATTGTTCGCTGAGACTCTGCGTCGCCGCGATTCTCAACTCACCACTTGCTTCGTCCAGTAGCATGATCGAACAGATTTTCGAGTTCATCATCTGTGCCGTCATCGTGACGAGAAGCTGTAACACATCTTCGATCAATCGATTCGATGCGACTGTCTCCGACACTTGCGACAACGTTTCCACTTGCAAAGCCTTGCGCCTCATCTGTTCGTAGAGGCGAGCGTTCTCGATGGCTCCACCGACCTGATTGGCGATCGTCGAAAGAAGAGCCAACTCATCAGGCCGGTACCGTTTGGGGCGTTTGTGTTGGACATTGATGACTCCAACGACTTCCTTCTTTGCCATGATCGGGACCGATACGAACGCTTGATGGCGATCCTCTGGAAGATTATGGAAGAACTTAAAGCGCGAGTCTTCACTGGCATTGCTTGGGATCACGACCCGAGTCCGTTCACGAGCCACCCATCCTGTGATGCCCTCCCCCATTCCGAGCGTGATCCTTCCGATTAATTTGGGATGAGGATTCTTCGACGCTCGCAGAATCAACTCGTCCCGACCTTCAGAAAGAAGATACAGGAGACAGGCATCCGCTTTCGTCACTTCTACGACCACCTCCACGATGTGTTTCAAGACCGCTTCGAGATCCAGCGTGTTGCTGATCGAATCGGTGATTCGATGCAAGACGTCGACTTCGCGGGTTTTTTCTCGCAAGGCCTGCTCAAGTTGATCGATTGAGAGTGTTCGTTTCGTCGACATTCTGGCGTTACCCGCGCCTCCCGCGTCTAATACTGGAACGATTCATTCTTGACCGGCGACGAGGCTTCGAGTGGTCGTTACGTCCAAAGCGGCTGTGGTACCACTCTTCGCAGGCTCGTCGGTCCAGCGGCCGAATCACCACCTCTCCGATGCGCACCGGCCATACTCCGATTACCTGGCCATTCAATACCTTTTTATCGTGCTGCATGGCCGCCCAGAGTGATCGGAACGACACGCTCGGAATCGTTTCTGCAAGACCGGCGCAACCGACCAACTTCCTGATTCTCTCGACGACCTCGCGTTGGCAGAGCCCCAAATGGTGCGCGAGGTCCGCTTCTTGAACCAATCCGATCCCCACCGCTTCGCCATGAATCATCCCCCGATATCCCGCAAGGGATTCCAGCGCATGACCGATCGTGTGGCCATAATTGAGGATGCGCCGTCGATCCGATTCTCGCTCATCATCGGCAACGACTTGCGCTTTAATTTCACACGACCGTGAGATCACCCGCAATACTGTTCGCTCGTCGAGCTGAAGCAATGATGCGATGGATTGTTCGAGAAACGAAAAAAACGCTTCGTCGGCGATGATGCCGTACTTGATGACTTCCGCGATCCCGGCTACCCATTCGCGGCGTGGAAGCGTTCGAAGCGTGACGGGATCGATCAGGACGGCTCTCGGCTGATGAAACGCACCGAAGAGATTCTTTCCCAACGGATGATCAACCCCTGTTTTTCCTCCCACACTGGAATCTACTTGAGCAACTAACGTCGTTGGCACTTGCACAAAGGGAATACCCCGCTGATAGATTGCCGCCGCAAAGCCTGTCAAGTCACCGATGACTCCTCCGCCCAGCGCGATCAGAAATGACTTTCGTTCGAATTTGTTCCTGGCCAGCTCATCAAGAATGGCCCCGACTGTCGACAATGTCTTTGTTCGCTCGCCGGGCGCCAGTACGATGGGAGCAGGATCGAACCCTGCGCTTTTCAGTGATCTGAGTGTTGCCGGTAAATAGTGCCTGGCCACGTGGCGATCCGTAACAACACCGACTCGTCGGCCTTGCACCAGATTTGTGAGGCGTTCTCCTGCCTCCAGGAGAAGGCCAGGTCGAATGACAATGTCGTAGCTTCTCTCTCCTAATGCCACGGGAATGATTTGCTCAAGTTCTGTTCTCATAGTGCCCTACGACAACTATGGGCGCCGTGACGCACCAATCTCCACACCCATTTCCTCAGCCCCTTGGCACTGGGTTGTTCACCCTATTCAGGTGATTCGCCGATCCTGTGCTGCAGCAGGAGTAAGAACCGGAGGGATGGTAGCACAACGGTGCGAAAACTAAAATGATTTTGGGATGACTCGCATGGATGGCTTACCGCTCTCCTACACCATCCGCTAGGGGATTACTTGCCATAAGGACAGTTTACATTTTGTCCCATGAAGCACGTGCTCTCAAATAAGCGGTGAGACCCATCTCCTAGTGCCGCGATGGGCCCAAGCCAATCTCACACTGTCAGGGGGAAAGAAGATGGCGATGGAGAGGTACGCGAGCGAGTCTCTACAAGAGACTCGCTCACATTCACTGTTATCTTAAGATCGCGTCTTGAGACGGTGCAATAGACATGCTTAGGTCTGGACGATTTGAGGCGTCAAGAAAATCAAGAGCTCTTGCTTCGACACACTTTCAGATTTGTTCTTGAACAACCATCCGAGCACCGGGATACGGGACAAGTACGGAATCCCTTGCACATTGTTGTTCTGCGTGTCGATGAATATCCCGCCGATCACCATGGTCTCGCCGTCACGAACATTCACCTGGGTGGTGGCCTCGCGCCGATCAATACTCGGGCCGGCCGGGTTGCTTCTGGCCCCGACCGCGTTCCGAGTAGTCCGGACCCTCATCCTAATCAGCTTCCCCGTCTCCTTCGGATCTCTGGAGGTGATTTGAGGCGTCACGTTCAATTCCAGATTGGCATCCACAAAGGTGGTCTGGGTACCCTGTAATGAGGTTGTCTGAAATGGTATCGACTCGCCCTGCGAGATCTTTGCTTCTTGCTTATCCAGTGTGATGATCTTGGGAGCAGCGATGACCTTCGACAAGCCGAGCAATTCTCCGGCTGAAAGCCGCAGATCCAACGCGAAGCCCAGTGGTAACTTGCCAAATGTATAGCCGATTGTCGGCACAGCCGGCAATCCAGAAACTTGGGCCGGCAAGTTCACAATGAAGTCCGTCGGAATGGATGTGGGCGTTGTTCCCGCTCCGGGAACATATGGCCCTGTAATATTTCCGACGCCACTGAAATTGCTACCGGTAATGTTCTGATTCGAGACTCCCCACTGAATCCCAAGCCCCCTGGTATAGACAGTATCCGCCTCGACGATTCTCGCCTCAATCTGAACCTGAGGGACTTGAAGGTCGAGGCCTTCGATGAGCTGCTTGATGGTCGCCATCCTTGATTCGGTATCGCGGACGATCAGTGCATTGCTTCCCTGGCTCTGCTGCATGACGCCCCGTGGGCTCAGGTACCGCATCAAGGCCGTCATGAGTTCTTGCGATTGCAAATTCCTAATATAGAAGACCCGGTCAACCAATTCTTCCGCTTTCGTCTTGGCATCCTTCGCCCGCGCTTCTTCATCCTGCTGTTTGGCGATATTTGCCAGTGAGTCGACCCAAAGAATGTTCCCCTGCTTGATTTGTCCTAGACCATTCATCTTCAAGATCATGTCGAGTGCCTGATCCCAGGGTACGCTCACCAATTTCATCGTGACCTTGCTCTTCACGCCCTCGCCGATTACGATGTTGAAACCACTGACTTCAGCAATCAGCCGTAAAACATTGCTGATGTCAGCCTGTTGGAAGTCCAGCGA
The DNA here is from genome assembly GCA_035623075.1 of Nitrospiraceae bacterium. Classification (NCBI taxonomy): domain Bacteria; kingdom Pseudomonadati; phylum Nitrospirota; class Nitrospiria; order Nitrospirales; family Nitrospiraceae; species Nitrospiraceae bacterium. Next base: position 20,783 of record DASPUC010000038.1, read on the forward strand.
GATGCGGCGCCCCACATACCGTGTTTCTCCAAGGACAAGATCGTCTTTCGGCACCCCCTTATTCCCACTATCCCCGTCACTCGTCATTTGGACCGGACGAACCTGGAGCCGTACCGACGTCCGCTTAATGGCAGGGACGGCTCGCGCATGTTTCGGATTCTGCCAGACCCGCCCTGGTTCCTGTTCTATTTGTGGTTCTGTGGCGCGATCCGACGGCGATACGGCTTCAGACGCCCCATTCGTTGGAACGACGTGACTCGGCGTGTCCTCGGTCAATCTGATCAGCAGCTGCGTTCCCTGCGGTTCGACAGAAAATGTGGCAGGGCTTGCCAAATCCATCACTACTCGGACTTTATCGGGATGATAACCGAGGCGAATCCTCGTCAAAACGGAATGATGAACTGCCATCATTGGTTTCGGTAATGCAGATGCCACTTGCGGAATATCAACGACGAGCCTGCGTTCATCGAGAAGTCGCGCTTCATGAGAAATCTTTCCATCTCCTGAGATCACCACGGTCACCGCGTTTTGCTCGCGGCGGAGATCCAGGCCGGTCAACATTTGGGCGGGCAGCGCCTCAACTGGCCTCGGTTCAATGGTGGTAGCACGATCCCCCACTGCAGCCGCTTCGTCGCTCGGCAGGGTCGCTCGAGCCCCTACCGGAGGCATCAGCATCAGGAGGCCCACAACCCCCACGGTTCCCCATACACGAACCAGATTGTTTGTTCCGCACGTCGTTGGTTTCATTCTACGCCCTCTTTCGGATGGAGGAGCTTGACATATTCTCGCTCCTGTTTTTTCCCATAGACATCCGTAAACCGCTCTTGAACGATAATGCCCTTCTCCGTAATCGCGCTCACGACCCCGTTATTGGGGCCGATCCGTGTTCCACGCCGCACGGCATAGCCGTTTCCGTCCGGCATCTGAACCATCGCGGTGTATCCGTAAGACCCCCACACAATGGCGATGAGATTCATTTCTGTCAGACCGACTCGTTGCAGAGGAGGTAGGGTTTGATCGACCGGACCGAGCCCCAATTGCTGGACGATGGGAGCGAACGGATCCCGACGGCCCGATGGATCATACGAGCGTGGTGTGGTCGCCGACTCAGGAGAGGGCGCCCCTTCGCTAGCCCCGGCAGTCGAATCTCCAACAGACGCTGCGACTGCTGGTGACGGTGTCTGTCTCCCAACATCGGTCACAGCAGGTGCCTTGACGGAATCTTGCCTCATAGGCCCAATCTGCTTCATCGTCGCAATCAGGTCTGTACCGGCCCACACGGGCTCCCCGAGCATGATCAACATTGCCACTCCTACCGTGCCAATTCCCGTCGCAATCTTTGTCATCGCGCTTTGCCTTCGCATTCTTATGATCGCCGTAACCCTCGACGACAACGTTCGTTCTCCGTTTACTTCTTCGGAGCTGCAGCCGGCACTGCAGCGACAACTTTGTTTTCTTGTGGCGCCGCATACGCCACGAGATCAAACACGGTTTGCGTCACCACTCGTCCCTTTTCAATCTTCGGCGATCCCATTTTCAACCCAGACACAGTGATGATTCGCGGAAGACTGTTGATACGATCGAAGAAAATTGCCGCAGTGTGATACCCGCCGGACACCTCGACATTGACAGGCATGCGAACGAACAGTTTCGACGCGTCTTCCGTCTTGGTACCCGGCCTCCATAACCTGATATCCAACCCCAAGCGCACGCCCAGGTCAGATACCTGTTTCAAAAGCATCACCGCTTCCTCTTCCGGAGGAAGCCGTTCCTTCTTCTTGGCTAGTTCGATCTCCAGCTGCTTGCTCGCAGCAATCAACTCATCAAGATGTTTGACTTTGATGGTCAACGTTTGAATTTCAGTGTCCAGCTTTGCAATGTCTCCTTGAAGTCCTTCGATTTCTGCAGACTTGGGCTCCACGATTTGATAGTAAAACGCAACCAGGATGCCGGCCAGGACGAGCGCGAGAAGCCCTACTTTCTGCAACAACGGAATGGTTCGAAGAACGTCAATGTTGAGCTCTGGTAATTTCATGGCAACTTAACTCTTCAGACGGAAGTTGAGCTTAAACTGATAGAGATTGACCTGGCTCTCCGTGGCAGCCTTACTCTCCTGAAGATCGATATTCATGAAGTAGTCCGTGCGGCGAAGGTTATTAACGAATTCCACTACGTCGTCGTTCGTCATCGCACGACCCTCAAGCTCAATATTTTGTCCGTTTATCCCCACTCTGACTAACCACAGCTTCAACGGCTCCAAACTTTGGCTGACATGATCCAGCACTTTCACTGGACCAACGCGTGATTTTTCCAGTTGGTCGATGATTCGATTCTTATCTTCCAATATTTTCTTGCGTTGTTCGAAGTCCGCAACTTGTTTGACCTGTTCTTTGAGCTGTGCAACCTGCTTTTCCTTATCCTGCTTTTCTGCATGCTTGCCTTCAAGCTCCGTATCGAGTGCCGTGGAATACCACCAGCATCCTGCTAGAGTAATCACCACGAGTCCGACACCCAATAAAGCCTGAGCCCTGACATCATACTGCGGCTTCGCCTGCCGCCCTTTGGGCCCAGGCAATAGATTAATTCGGATCATCGGTCTCCTACCGATCTGAGCGCGAGTCCCATACTCACAGCAGCAAGGGGTCCGAGGTCGGCCAAAGTTTCCTGGTCAAAATCACTGCCCGAGGTATCCACTTCATTGAAGGGATTGGCGATCTCGACAGGAACCTGCATGCGGTCATGAAGCTGTTGGACAAGTCCCTTGGCCCGCGAGCCTCCCCCACACAAGAGAACCTGCTGAATGTCTGAATCCGTCATGGTTGACTTGAAATAATCGATCGTCCTCGCGATTTCCGATGCTACCTCGGCATTCACACTGTCGATGACACCATTGACTGCTTCTTGGTTGGCCCCAGCTGAACGTTCGCCTTTCTTTGTGGCCTCGGCATCCTCGTAGGACATTCCCAACTCCCGTTGGATCGCCTCCGTGTATCGATTCCCACCAATCGGAATGTCGCGGGTAAACAGAGATGTTCCACCTCGAACGATGTTGACGTTCATCACGCTGGCGCCAATGTTGACAAGCGCGGTCGTCTCGTCCTGTGCAACGGGGTAGTTAACCCCGTGCATATTCTCGATGGCAAAAGCATCGACGTCCATGACCAAGGGTAACAGCCCTGCTCCTTTCACGAGTTCGGTCAACTCGTTGATTTTATCCTTCTTAGCCGCAACTAAGATGACCGACATCTCGCCTTGCGCGTCGCTTCCTCCCTCAGCTGGAGGCAGAACGTGAAAATCGATGTTGACCTCATTGATATCGAACGGAATGTACTGTTCCGCCGCGAGCCTCACCTGGCCTTCCAATTCCTCATCCGGCATGGGTGGTAGACTGATCTTCTTAATAATCACCGCGTGGCCCGATATGGACACTGCCACCTGCTTCACCTTAACGTTGAGCTCTTCAAACAACTCACGAATGGCCGAAACGACCCGGCCTTCATCCATTACGGTTCCGTCAACGATGACTTCCGGCTCAAGCGGTTTTACCCCGAACTTCTGCAACACGTACCGCCCACGATTCTCCTTCAGCTGAACCAGCTTGATGCCGCTTGATCCGATATCGAGCCCGACGAGCTGACGTTTCGGCGTCAGCATCGAGACAATATCTGTTTCAACTAAACTCTTGAGTGAACTCAGCATAGGTACCTCGAACCGTACACTACTATCGGGAAATGGCAAATCTTTTTCGTACTTTCGTACCGGTCATTGCTCTTGCCCTTCATACTCAACCCGCCAAATTAACCAAGCTGCATTCTTCGAATTGGTTGTTTCTCCCGATTCGCTTTGGTTTGCGGAAGGTTATTTAGATGGATGGCTGAAGCGCTGTCCCAGGATGATCCGTAATCATCGGTCCTGTTTTTGGCATCGGCCTGCATCTAACCTATCGGGACCGCAGCGTACCACTGCGATACATAAGGGAAGTATAGTTCATGCATGAGAGCTGTCAAGAAACCGGGGGGATCTGTCGAGGCACGACCGCTGGTTGCCGCGACACTATGATTTGTGGAGATCGCGATGGATCACGCTGACCTGGTATCCCCTCGCGGCGAAGCTTTCTTGGAGACGCAGGGCGATGGCAACCGATCGATGTCGCCCGCCAGTACAGCCGATGCCAACGTTCAGATAGCTGCGATGTTCACGTTCAAAGAGCGGAATCAAGAACTGAAATAAGTTATCCAATTTCTCGATAAAGGCGATCGCATCAGGATTGCCGAGCACAAAACTCCGTACTCTCGGATCCTCCCCTGTCAGGGGCTTCAGATCCTGCACGAAGAATGGATTGCGAAGAAAACGAACGTCGAAGAGAAGGTCCACATCGTACGGCACACCAAACTTAAACCCAAATGTGAGCAAGGAAATGGTCAGGGGCCTCGGGACTGAATCGTCCCGAAACTGTCTTACCAAAAGTTCACGCAAGTCGTGCACCGTTAGATCCGACGTATCAATAATTCGATCAGCGTGACGGCGCATTTCCTGAAGACGCTCTTTTTCAAACCGTACGCCTTCTAATACTGGGAGGTGAGGCAAGAGCGGATGAGGGCGGCGAGATTCGGAAAAGCGACGTACCAGCACCTCCTCTCGGGCTTCAAAAAACAACAACTCAACTGAGTGACCGAGGGACTTTATTCGCTCTAATATGCCGATCAGATCGGCAAAGAACACCCGTTCACGCACGTCAATTCCAAGACCCACATTTTTGATTTCACCACCTTGCTGGTTGCAGAGATCCACAAACGTCGGGAGCAAAGCTGGGGGCAGGTTATCAATGCAGAAATATCCCGCGTCCTCAAAGCAGTTGAGGGCGTGGGACTTTCCAGACCCTGAGAGACCACTGACAACGACGAGTTTGAGGCCTGCCATGAGGGTTCACTGTGAGGGATCAATCAATGCCATGCGTCCATTCACAAGACGCTTTAGGATTTGCAGCTTCCCGGATATCGAATTTCTAAACACCACGAGAGAGCCAGGAGTGGATTCCAGCCGCCTTTTCGCTTCGTCGAATGAAAGCATCGAGGTTGAGAGACTTATCACATCAATGCCGTCAATACTCTCCGGTACGCTGTGCCCGCTTATCGAATACACCCGCTTCTTCAGGCCTTTGTGATCGACGAGACGTTCCTTGCGCTTTCGGATTTGTGCCTCAAGTCGAGTGACAGCCTGATCAATAGAGGCATACATTTCCTGGGTTGACACTTTTGCCTGCACCCGCTTCCCCTGGAGCGTACAGACGACTTCCGCCGTATGCTGGAGCTTGTTGACCCCGAGAATCACGGCAATGTGTGCGATCCGCACGTCGTATCGATCTAGTCGAGCCAACCTGGATTCGACATGCCGTCGTATAGCCGGTGTGATGACCAGCTGTCTGCCGGTGATTTGCATCACCTTAGCTCCTGTCGATTGCTACAGAGACCCCACCGTCAAGCTCGGCCACCTATGACCGCACGATGATCACGTTTGTCACCGGAAAGACGGGCCAGATGGTGGGTAACAACTCTGCACCGGGACTGCTGCGTCAAAAGAACCGTTTACGTTGGTTCGCAGAGGGAATGTTCTCTTCAGCGCGATATTTAGCCACAGTCCGTCGCGCGATCAGAATTTGCTGATCGCGCAACCGCGCAGCAATCTCTTCATCCTTCAATGGCCGCCGCGCGTCCTCTTCGGCCACCATTTTCCGAATCATCTCTCGAACCGTAACTGAAGACAACATATCCATGGGCTGATCAGCCCGCTGAAGTCCCGCGTTAAAAAAGAATTTTAGTTCGAGCATACCTTGCGGGCAATGCATGTATTTATTGGCCGTGACCCGGCTGATCGTCGACTCGTGCATGCCGATGTCTTCAGCAACCTGCTTCAGAACAAGTGGCTTGAGGTATTGTACCCCGTGCTCAAAAAACTGCTCCTGAAACTTGACGATACTCGATACCACCTTCACGATCGTCTTGTTTCGTTGCTCGATACTCCGTATGACCCATTGAGCCGCCCGAAATCTTTCCTCAAGATAGGCTTTTGTCTCACCCAATCCGTCGCGATTCGACGTCATGAGTTTTCTATAATCCTGGCTGATCCGCATGCGCGGCAGACCGTCATCGTTCAGCAAGACCACCCATTCCCCTTCCTTCTTCACCACAAACACGTCAGGCACGATGGCATAATTCTGGGTGTTGGAGAACGGTCGAGCGGGCTTCGGTTCAAGTGATTCGATAACCTTGGTCGCCTGAAACACCTCCTCAACCGTCACATCTAACGCTTTCGCGATGCGGGCGTATTGTTTTTTCTCCAAATCCTTTAGATGGTGTTGCACGATACCTTCGACAACCGACCCCTTCAGTGCTCCGGGACGGGCACCGAGCGACCCCATGGGACTCTTGCCCAAATGGCCGAACTGCAGCATCAAACATTCAGACAAATCCCTCGCAGCCACCCCGGTCGGATCGAAGCTCTGCACATCCTTGAGAACTGATTCTGCCTCCGCTTCACTAAAATCGGTCCCGCTGACGATCTCGGCCAATGGCGTGCGGAGATACCCGTCGTCATCGAGGTTCCCGATGAGCAATCGGCCGATAGCTTTCTCACGATCGGACAGTCCAGAAAGAGACAGTTGCCAGACTAAATGATCTTCCAACGAGGTAGGTTTGGCTAGCGTCTGCTCATAAGAGGGAAACTCCTCCTGCGACGACGAAGCGTATTCCCCACCCCCCATGCGACGATCGGTTCCATAATACTCCTCCCATCCGGATGCCGAGACTTCATCAGCCGTATCACGTTCCTCGGGGGTTGATTGCTCTTCATTCGATTGTTCCTGCCCCGCAGACGCTGTATTTTCCTCCTTCTGATCATCAACGTTCTCCGCCTCACCTTCTTGTGTTTCAGCCGGCGCTTCTTCGAGCAAAGGATTTTCCATCATATGCTGTGAGAGGCTCTGCTGGAGTTCTAAGCGAGACAACTGCAGCAGCTTGATCGCCTGCTGCAATTGCGGGGTCATGATCAGCTTTTGGCTGAGTCTAAGGTCCAGTCTCAGTTTCATGGCACTCCACGGAATCGACCGGCTAGAGCTTGAACCGTTCTCCTAAATATACTGCTCGCGCGGTTTCACTTTTTACAATCACATCAGGAGGCCCGGATTCCAGGATCAGGCCTTCGTTGATAATATACGCCCGGTCGGTAATCGACAGAGTTTCTTGCACGTTATGGTCGGTTATAAGGATTCCGATGCCTTTGTCTTTCAGTCGAATGACGATTTGTTGAATGTCAGCAACGGCGATCGGATCGATCCCTGCGAATGGTTCATCCAAGAGCATAAAAGAGGGGTTTGTCGCCAGCGCACGTGTGATCTCCAACCGTCTCCGTTCACCACCAGATAACGCATAGGCCATACTCGTCCGAATATGACTCAAGTCGAGCTCTTTCAGTAGTGCATCAACGCGTTCGGCCCGTTCGGTCTGAGAGTAATCCAGCATTTCTAGAATTGCGAGAATATTGTTCTCTACGGACAGGCGGCGGAACACCGAGGACTCTTGAGGTAAGTACCCGATGCCCTTGCGCGCTCGCTTATACATCGGCAAATCGGTGATGATATCCCCATTGAGAGTGATCTGTCCTTCGTCCGGCTGGCAGAGTCCCACCATTATATCGAAAATAGTCGTCTTACCTGCCCCGTTCGGTCCCAAGAGCCCGACTACTTCTCCGGATCTGACTTCAACGAAGACTCCTTTCACGACTTTTCGGCCGCGAAACCCCTTGACCAGTCCTCTTGCGCTCAAACAGGCAATCTCGGGAAATTCTCTCCCACCGAGACTGGGCGAGGCATTGGGTTCTACGACCTCTCTCACTTAGTGCCCCCTCCTTCCGGTTCGATGCGAACGTGGGAACCGCCCTCCACGACACTTCGATCTTCCGCCAGAAACATCGTGATCTGCTTCCCGCTCACCCTGGTACCTTTGTCCCATGCCACAGGATTTCCCGTCAGTACGATTTTTTCTTCGTTCTGATAGTACACGGCCTTCTCACAGGTCGCAGTCCCGGATTCTTTTTCAATCTTAACTCTCCCCGTCGCCTCGATGCGGTTCAACGTACGGTTTGAGACGGTCGGCATCACATCCGACCCCTTTGAGGCAGTCGTGCTCTTTGTCGAATCACGCGAATGGCGATCATCTTCCCCGCCAGCCTCTTGCGGTTTAAACAAAACAACCATCCGATCGGAATACACAACCAGTGCCCCTCGCGTGAGCACGACCGTTCCCTCAAAGACGGCTTGGTTATCGTGATTCTTGACGGTCATTTTCTTGGCGGTAATGGTGGTACTGACCGTCTGATCGGCCGCTCCCTTTGGAGGGCTGGCCTCTTCTGATCGACCGTGTGAGGGAACACCGACTGTCAGAATGTTAAGAAGCAGGAACCAAATCCACATGGACGTCCTCAAGTACTTCAAACTCTTCCGTGTCCAGATGTCCCAGGAGGCCACGCCCCCTGACTTCCAATCCATGACCGACAATGCGCACGGGATCCTGCGTTCTGATCTCTCGCGTTTGATCGGTCCATGCGAGGTGATTCGTGTATATGATATACCCACTCGTCGTCTCCACGACGAGCGGGGCAGTTCGATTCGCGAGTATAAAGTTCTTCGTGGCGGTATCCAGTGTCCCTTCCTCGCCCGTCACGGTCAGCTCCTTCCCCTGCTGACCAAACAAGGTCACGGCCACAGTCTGAAGCAGGGCGCGCTTGTCCTGTTCAAAAAGCCGCGCTTGTTGCGCTTGAACTTGCCATTGAACAGTCGCACCCTTCGTCTGAGTAAACGTAAAATTCGAGATTGTGGCATCAGCTTGATCGATCGAGCCAGGCGCCGTCGTGGTTGGTGTGGGAACTGATGTGGAATTCGTCAGGAGTAGATAGGCGAGAAAGCAAGCCAGAATTACGCTGATGGCAAATAAACTTCGTTGGGCCCAGTGTCGCCACACGGTACGTGGTATTCCTCGTTCAACAATGCCTGGCACGATAATAGCATGTGCCATGGGGCAAGTAAACGGATGCCGTCGTCACGCCATGTTTCAGATGATGGAAGTCACTTAAAGCTCGGCTATCGATGTGCGATCAACGCGGATGATTCGGGCCACACCACCCGTATGCCGTGCAAGGGGTCGGAAGCCTAGCCGGCTTTCTCGCTTGAGGGGGACTGAGCAGCTGCAGTCTGCTTTCTGTTCGACGTCGTCTCAGGTCTCGCTACGAGTTCGATCGCAACCAATTCAGCCGCATCTCCCATGCGTTGGCGAGTTTTCACCGTCCTGGTATACCCGCCGGGACGATTCTTGAAGCGTGCCGCCACATCACTGAACAGTTTTGCGACGACTTCCTTACTCCGGAGGAAACTCAAGGCTCGACGTCTGGCCGGTAAAGTGCCCTGCTTCCCCAAGGAAATCATCCGATCGGTAAAGCCTCGAATTTCTTTAGCCTTCGCCTGGGTCGTTTCGATGCGTTCATGTTCAAGGAGGGAGGTAACCAAGCTTCTGAATAAAGCCCATCGATGTTTGGTCTGCCGCCCTAGCTGTCTACCCTTCTTTCGGTGACGCACGGTACCCTCTCTTGCGCTGCTCGTTAGAGACTATGGATTGCCATTTTTCGGAGTGGAGCCCTCCAGTTTCGCTCCGAGGGTCAAACCCATCTCCGACAAAATCTCCTTGATCTCATTCAAGGATTTTTTCCCGAAATTCTTGGTCTTCAACATCTCGCCTTCGGTCTTCTGCACCAAATCCGCAATCGTCTTGATATTCGCGTTCTTCAAGCAATTTGCCGCGCGTACTGACAATTCCAGTTCGTTCACACTCCGGAACAGATGCTTATTGACCTCACGCTGAGACTCATCAGCCCCCGCCTCGGCCCGCCCTTCGACACGCTCTTCAGGATTGATAAAGATATCCACGTGGTCGCGGAGAATGCTCGCGGCGGTCGACAGCGCATCGCGCGGGGCGATCGTCCCATCCGTCCAAATTTCCAACATCAACTTGTCGTAATCAGTCATGCGCCCGACACGGGCATTCTCCACGTGAAAATTGACCCGCTTAATTGGCGAGAAAATGGAGTCGATCGCGATGACCCCGATGGGGAGACCTTCCTCCTTATTACGTTCAGCTGGAGCATATCCGCGTCCGTGCTTCACGGTCATCTCAATGTCCAACGTGGCATCCTTGTCTAGCGTGGCGATATGTAGATTGGGCGTCAGGATCGTAAGGTCCGCATCATGGATAATGTCCGAACCTTTGGCTTCACCCGGTCCCTTCTTCTTCAACCGGATCGTTTTGGGTTTATCCGTGTGCAATGCCAGCCGTAAGCCTTTGACGTTCAAGATGATCGACGTGACATCTTCCGTCACGCCGGGGATCGTGGAAAATTCGTGCAGTACCCCTTCGATTTTAACCGTCGTTACCGCCGCGCCGGTCAAGGAGGACAACAGCACGCGCCGCAATGCATTGCCGACTGTCGTGCCGAATCCCCGTTCAAACGCTTCGGTGGTAAATCGACCGAACGTCGGAGAAAGTGTGTCCTTGTCGACTTCCACCCGCATCGGGATCTGAAAGTCTTTCATTGCTTTGATCATGACTCCCCCTTCATCTCATCGAGTAGCCTGGTCATCGAGCACCCATCGCCTCTACTGACAACCACCATCTCTCTCGAATCACTGTTCTATCTCGAATATAATTCCACGACCAATTGCTCGTTGACCGGAAGAACAATCTGACTCTTTGTGGGGAGCGCCTTCACGGTCCCCTTAAAGGTCGCCTTGTCCAACTCCAGCCATTCGGGAATCCCGCGTCCATCCACCGCCTCAAGCGCAGCCTGGATCGGAACCAACGTCCGACTTCGTTCCCGCACTTCGACAACGTCGCCGGCCTTCACCAGCGCTCCCGGAACATTCAGCTTGCGGCCATTCACCGTCACGTGCCCATGACCGACCAGTTGGCGGGCTTCCTTACGCGAGGCCCCAAATCCCAATCGGTACGCAACGTTATCGAGCCGGCATTCGAGGAGTTGAAGCAGCGCCTCACCAGTAACACCGGATTGTCGCTCCGCACGCTCGAAGATACCGCGGAACTGCCGTTCCTGAAGACCATATATGCGCCGTAGCTTCTGTTTTTCGCGCAACTGGGTGCTATAGTCGGAAATCCGCTGACGAGCTTGGCCATGTTGCCCCGGAGGATAACTCCGACGCTCAATCGCGCATTTCTCCGTCATGCAGCGCGAGCCCTTCAAGAACAGCTTTTCACCTTCTCGCCGACAGAGTCGACAGACAGGACCACGATACTTTGCCACTGCTTCCTCCTCGTGAATCGTCATTCGTTAAACGTGGAATCGCTGTCCTGCTCTTTTGCGATTAACGATCAACGTTTAACGTCGTTCTCACACTCTTCTGCGCTTGGGCGGACGGCATCCGTTGTGCGGAATCGGTGTCACATCGCGAATCAAATTAATCCGTAATCCCGCTGCCTGCAAAGATCGGATCGCTGATTCACGCCCAGCTCCCGGTCCATTCACGTAGACATCGATCTGGCGCATACCACTTTCCATTGCTTTACGGGCTGCCGCTTCGCCCGCTCGCTGCGCCGCAAAGGGTGTGCTTTTGCGGGACCCTTTAAACCCCTGATTTCCCGCACTCGCCCAGACCACTGTATTGCCGCTCATGTCGGTGATCGTCACAATGGTATTGTTGAAGGACGCTTGCACGTGAGCGACCCCATTCTGTACGATACGGCGCTCTTTCCGCTTCCCCTTTTTGACGCTCATACAAACTCCCTAGTGGCTACGTGACAGATGTCAGGCTGTCGGTGTTGGTTTTGTTGCCGGCCTTGGTTTGCTCCCTACCCCTGCTCGCTTGCCTTTTCTTGTACGCGCATTGGTTTTTGACCGCTGTCCGCGGACCGGAAGCCCCTTGCGGTGGCGCAGGCCACGGTACGTTCCAGTGTCGATCAAACGCTTGATATTCATAGAAAACGTCTTCCGAAGATCGCCTTCAACCTGATAATCTTGCTCGATGATTTCACGGAGCTTCACAATCTTGTCTTCGCTCAGGTCCTTGACCCGGATCGCACCGTCCACACCGGCCTTCGTCAGAATCTGCACCGCCGATGCCCGTCCGATTCCAAAGATATAGGTCAGACCTATATCGATTCGCTTCTCTCTCGGCAAATCCACTCCGGCGATACGTGCCATTTGGTTCTCCCTTCTACATCCTGCAGGATGGCCCGACCAGCCTTTTATACGCGCGCCCAACCAGGGCCTTCCGAGGCCGCACATTGCGCGAGCAGGCGACTGGTCGTGGCGTCCTGCTCACCCTTGCCTCTGCTTGTGCCGAGGATTTTCGCAGAGGATTCGGACAACGCCTCGCCGCCTCACCACTTTACACTTGGCACAAATCGGCTTAACCGACGATTTGACTTTCATGACTGTCCACACTCCTGCTGACCTACTTAAAGCGATACGTGATACGCCCCCTCGTCAGATCGTAGGGCGACATCTCAACAGTGACCTTGTCTCCAGGCAGGATGCGAATAAAATGCATCCGCATTTTCCCCGAGATATGTGCGAGAATTTTGTGGCCATTATCGAGCTGGACGCGAAACATCGCGTTCGGTAACGTTTCGGCGACCGTGCCCTGTATTTCAATCATGTCCTCCTTCGGCACGAATCGTTATCCTTTCTTCCGTCTAACGGCCAATTCGCCCCCCCCTTTACAACTGGCTCAGAATTCTGGCTGGCCCGCTCGATTGAACCGCAATCGTATGTTCAAAATGAGCCGAGAGACTTCCGTCTGCCGTCACTGCCGTCCACCGATCATCCAACACTCGGACCGCACTTCCACCCATGTTCACCATCGGCTCAATCGCAAGAACCATCCCCGCTTGTAGTCTTGGTCCCTGTCCAGGCCTGCCATAGTTCGGCACTTGCGGCTCCTCATGCAATTGGCGGCCGATCCCGTGGCCGACAAACTCTGCCACAACAGAATATCCTGCGGCCTCCACATGGCGTTGAATCGCATGCGAGATGTCCGACAAGCGGCGGCCTACCGTCGCCTGTTCAATGCCGAGCATCAAGGCTTCTTCCGTCACCTGGACTAACTTGGCAGCCTTCTCGCCAACCTCACCGATCATCACCGTCACTGCCGAGTCGCCGTAGAATCCATCGACGATTGCCCCCAGATCGAGCCCGATTATGTCCCCCTCCTTCAGTTTCCGTTTGGAGGGTATCCCGTGAACCACCTGCTCGTTCACCGATGCACACAGCGTTTTTGGATAATTCCGATACCCCTTAAACGCCGGCTTGGCGTTGCGAGCCAAAATCTCCGTCTCCGCCAGAGCATCAAGCTCATCGGTAGTCAGCCCGACCCGCACAACCTTCTTGAGCACCTCTAACGTTTCTGCTACTACTCTCGACGCCTTGGCCATGACCTCAATTTCGTCAGGCGTCTTGAGGATGATCATGTTGCCCTGTACGGCTCGAGCACCTTCATCAACTTTGCAAACACCGCATCGACGGCCTCAGATGCATCCAAGTGAGTAAGGAGCCGCTTGTCTTCATAGTATCGAATGAGCAGCGCCGTTTGCTCCTCGTACACCTTGAGCCGCGTTTCAATCGCTTCTCGCCGATCATCACTCCGTTGAACGAGCAACTCGCCACAGCGGTCGCACACCCCATCTTGCTTGGGCGGCGAGAAATCAACATGGAACGTCGCTTGACACTTCGGACAACTTCGCCGGCCGCTCAGTCGTCTGACGATCGCCTCCCGAGGAACCTCAAAGTTCACCACGCGATCGAGGGGCATCCGTTTTTCCCCTAATGCCTGCCCCAGTTCATCCGCTTGCGGCGTGGTTCTCGGAAAACCATCCAAAACAAACCCACTAGCACAACCAGCTTCGTTCAGCTTTTCCCGCACTAACCCGATCACGACCGAATCAGGGACCAGCTTTCCCTGATCCATGTATTCCTTGGCTTCGAGCCCAAGCTTCGTCTGGTTTCTAACGGCTCCTCGCAGCAGATCGCCGGTCGAAATTTTTGCAATCTTGAACGCCTCGACTACTCGATCAGCCTGCGTGCCTTTCCCCACTCCCGGTGCGCCGAGAAACACCACTCGCATGATCGTCCTCAACCGCTCCGACCACGCAGGGGGCCCATGCCTTTTCCAAGAAACCCTTCATAATTGCGCATCAGCATGTGGGACTCGATCTGCTGCGCCGTATCCAACCCGACACCAATCACGATCAAGAGCGACGTGCCACCGAAATAGAAAGGAACGTTCAACTTATAGATCAAGAACTCTGGGATGACGCACACGATCGCCAGATAGATCGCTCCGGCGAACGTGATCCGCGTCAGTACCTTATAGATATAGTCCGACGTCCGCTGTCCGGGACGAATGCCGGGAATGAAGCCACCGTATTTCTTCATGTTGTCGGCCATATCAACCGGGTTCAGCACCACGGCCGTGTAAAAGAAACAGAAAAAGAGAATGAGCCCCACATACATCAGCGTGTACAACAACGAGCCCGGGGCCAGCTGCGCTCCAATCGACTTAACCCACGGCGTCTCAAAAAACCCCGCGATCGTAGCCGGAAACGCGATGATCGAAGAGGCGAAGATCGGAGGAATGACACCCGCCGTGTTGATCTTTAGCGGAATGTGTGTGCTCTGCCCTCCGTATACACGCCGACCAATGACCCGTTTCGCATATTGAACGGAAATTTTTCTCCGCCCGCTCTCCAGGAAGACGATCGCGGCAACGACGGCCACCATCAAGACCGCCAAGGCTACCAACAGAATGAAACTCAGCTGACCGACCTTATACAAGTCGAACGTCTGCGCAATGGCGGCCGGCAGTCGTGCGACGATTCCGGCGAAGATGATCAACGAAATTCCATTGCCGATCCCTCGCTCGGTGATTTGCTCGCCCAACCACATCAAGAACCCGGTACCCGCCGTGAGCGTGATCACCGTCATCAGACGGAACCCCCAGCCGGCGTTCAGCACGAAGGCGCCTTGATTCATTTGCTCCAGACCGATGGCGATCCCAAACCCTTGAATCAACGCAATCCCGATCGTGCCGAATCGGGTGTACTGAATAATTTTCTTGCGCCCCCGTTCTCCCTCTTTTGCCAGCTTCGAGAGGTGCGGAATGACCACGGTCAACAGCTGCAAAATGATCGATGCGCTGATGTAGGGCATGATGCCCAGCGCAAAGATCGTCAACCGCGACAGTGATCCGCCGGAGAAAATGTCCAAGAAGCCGAGCAGCGCTCCGCCCTGCTTTGTCAGGAATTCGGAAAGCGCCTCGCCGTTGATGCCGGGCGTCGGGATATGCGCGCCAATCCGGTAGACGACCAGCATCCCCAAGGTAAAGAGGATACGGGTGCGCAGCTCGGGAATTTTCAGAATGTTCTGAAAACTGGTCAGGAGCCGCTCAAACACTGGGAATGACCTCGATTCTCCCTCCCGCTGCTTGGATCTTTGTCTCCGCGGACTTGCTGAATTTATGCGCCTGTATAACAAGCGGTTTCTTCAGCTCACCGCTCCCCAATATTTTAATCGGTAACGTTTTCCGTTTGACCAACCCCGCATCCACGAGCATCTGCGGGGTGATCGTCCCCGCCCCCCCCATCTCAGAGAGATTCTTGAGATTGACGATTGCATATTCTTTCCGGAATGGGTTCGTGAATCCGAACTTCGGAAGACGCCGGATGAGAGGCATCTGTCCGCCTTCGAACCCTGGACCTTTCCCTCCGCCGGACCGCGCGAGCAACCCTTTGTGACCCTTGGTCGCAGTTTTCCCGTGGCCGGATCCAGGCCCACGACCGATCCGTTTCCGTCGCTTTCTGGCTCCCTTGGCAGGAGCGAGTTCGTGCAGGTTCATTGTGGTTGGACGTCCAACAGATATCCGACCTTATGAATCATCCCTCTCACCTGCGCTGTGTCGGGGCGGACCACACAATGGCGAATGCGTCGAAGTCCCAATCCCCGCAATACCAGTCGATGATCCTCCGGGGTTCCGATCGGACTTCGTTTCAATGTAATCCGTAGACCTTTTGTCACCACCTTCGGTGATTTCGTCGTGGCCATCAGACTGTCGCTCCGTGGGCAACCTGGCTTCCGACACCTCGCCTCAATTGCAGCACTTGTTCGGGATTCTTGAGCTGACACAGCCCGTTCAACGTGGCGCGGACCGTATTAAATGGATTCCCTCGCCCGAGCGTCTTCGAAATAATATTGTGGGCTCCAACCAACTCCACGACCGCCCGCACGGCGCCTCCCGCAATAATTCCCGTTCCTTCAGCAGCCGGCTTCAGAAGAACATGTTCGCCGCCAAACAATCCGTGCACTTCGTGAGGAATCGTCCCCGATTTGAGCGGCACATGGACTAGGTGCTTCTTCGCCTGCTGCACCGCCTTCGCGATGGCAACCGGGACTTCAGCTGCTTTCCCTTTTCCAATCCCGACCCACCCCTGCCCGTCACCGACCACAACCAGCGCGCAGAAGTTGAATCGCTTTCCGCCCTTGACGACTTTCGCAACGCGGTTGATGAACACCACTTTGTCTTTAAGGTTCAGCTCGTCTGGATTAACTCGCACGCGTTCTCGCTCCTCTCTCGATCTGACCAGCCTTCGGTCTGGAATCAGAAACTGATCGCCAATGCTGACGGCTGCTCGCTAGAACTTGAGTCCCCCTTCACGTGATGCATCGGCAAGGGCCTTAATCCGGCCGTGATAGAGTCGTCCGGCTCGATCAAACACGACCGCTGTCACTTTTGCAGCTTTCGCCCGTTCGGCCAACAGCTTCCCCACCGCTTTCGCCGCCTCAATGCTACCAGTCGATTTCAATGATTTTCGGAGGGACTGGTCGAGCGAAGACGCAGCCGCCAATGTGGCTCCCTTGACGTCATCGATTACTTGCGCATAGATGTGCGCGCTGCTCCGGAACACGTTTAAACGGGGACGATCCGGTGTTCCAAAAACTCGCTGACGAACCCGCTGCTGTCGACGCGCTAACTGACGCGCTTTCTCTTCGGTTCTCATCGTGACACCCTGCTACTTTCCGGTCTTGCCTTCTTTCTTGCGTAAGGTTTCACCAACGTAACGAACGCCCTTCTGTTTATAGACATCGGGGGGCTTGAGCGCACGTAAGTTAGCCGCCACTTGCCCGACCAATCGCTTATCCGCTCCCTTCACGTTGATGAGAGTCTGCTTATCTACCTTGACCTCGATGCCGGGAGGCACGGCGTAGGTCACCGGATTGATGTAGCCCACGTTGAAACTCATCGTCCGCCCCTGGACCTGCGCCTTGTATCCGACTCCGGTAATTTCAAGATTGCGCTCATATCCTTTCGTCACTCCATGGATCATATTGTTGAGTTCGGCCCGAACTAACCCATGGATCGCGCGCACGTTCCGGTCGTCATTGGGGCGCGTCACCACCACTTGACCGTTCTCGACCTTGACACCAATACCCGAGACGAGCGTCCAGTCGAGCTTTCCCAGCGGTCCCTTAACTGACACCACCGGTCCGGCGACTTTCACATCGACACCGCTTGGAATTGCAATGGGCTTTTTCCCTATCCGTGACATCGATCGCTTACCCGTTCGTTACCACACGGAGCACAGTACTTCTCCTCCGAGTCCCGCATGACGAGACTCTCGGTCCGTCATGATCCCTTTCGACGTCGAAAGGATGGAGACTCCGATCCCGTTCCTGACCTTGGAGATGTCCTTGCTGCCGACATACACGCGACAACCAGGTTTGCTGATCCGTTCCATCCCTGAAATCATCGACTGGCCTTCTCCGACATATCGCAACTGGACCTTGAGGACAGGATGGCCTTCTTCCACCGCTTGCTCGACGCCTTGGATAAATCCTTCGGCCTGGAGCACCCTCAAGACCTCGCGTTTCAGTTTGGATGCGGGAACCGTCACCACTTCGTGATGTCGTCGCGCACCGTTCCGCAATCTCACCAAAAGGTCGCCGATCGGATCCGTCACCATAAGTCCTCTACCAACTCGCCTTTCTGACGCCGGGAATTTCTCCCTTTAAGCTCAACAACCGAAAACAAATTCTGCACATGCGGAACCGTCGAAGATAGCCCCGCACACGGCCACATAGCGGACAGCGGTGATAGTCCCTCGTGGGAAACTTGGACTTAGCGGCCGACTTGTTTCTGAGCGCTAACCTCGACACCCTGGACTCCTTCGTTTGACGTTACGTTCTGAACGGCATGCCCAATTGCTTGAGCAGCGCCTTGCCTTCGTCGTTCGTTCTTGCGGTCGTGACGATCGTAATATCCATTCCATGGATCGATGCCACTTCGTCGTAATGGATTTCCGGAAAGATCAGTTGTTCCTTCAGCCCTAACGTATAGTTGCCCCGTCCGTCGAAGGCTTTGGGTGACACCCCGCGAAAATCTCGAATGCGGGGAAGCGCCAAGGTCACGAGCCGGTCAAAGAATTCATACATCCGTCGGTTACGCAGCGTCACCTTCGTCCCGATCGGCAGGCCCTGACGCAGCTTGAACCCGGCGATCGCTTTCTTGGCGCGAGTCACGATCGGCTTCTGCCCGGTAATCGCCCCCAGCTCAGTCGTCGCACTTTCCAGAAGCTTCACGTTTTGAATCGCCTCACCCATGCCGACATTCAACACGATCCGGTCGAGCTTGGGCACTTGCATGATGTTCTTGTATCCGAACTCCTTCATGAGTGCCGGGACGACTTGCTGCTGATACATGTCGCGCAGCCGCGGCCGAAACTTGGACTCCTCGCTGCCGTCGTCTGTCAACGCGGGAGCGGGCGGAGTCCCTTTTTTCGCCGGTCGCCCAGCCGGCTTCCCGCCTTTGTCTTTCTCACCCTTGACCATGCTGATACCCTTGCGTCCTAATCGACGATTTCCTTTGATTTCTTACTAAACCGGACGCGCCGTCCGTCGTTGAGTGTCCGGATCCCTAACCGTGTCGGCTTTTGCGTTACAGGACACAAAAACATCACTTTCGACAACGCCAATGGAGCCTCGCGCTCGAGAATGCCGCCCTGCTTTACTTTTTGGTTCGGTTTCGTGTGCCGTTTGATGATATTGACCTTTTCAACCAGGACTCTTCCGGCCCCAAGGTCGACCGACAATACCTTCCCGGACTTCCCTTTGTCGCGGCCCACCATGACCACGACCGTATCGCCTTTTCGAATTCGACTTTTCTGCAATCCGTCCACGTTCACCCGATCCCGCCGTTGCGTTACAACACTTCCGGAGCCAAAGAGATGATCTTCATGAACTTCTTCCAGCGCAATTCTCGCGCGACCGGCCCGAAAATACGGGTTCCGATCGGCTCCCCTTCCTTATTAATGAGCACGCAGGCATTGCGATCGAACTTGATATACGACCCGTCTTCCCGGCGGACTTCCTTCGTCGTCCTCACGATGACAGCTCGGCTCACATCACCCTTCTTCACCGTCGCCTGAGGGATCGCTTCTTTCACGGTCACGACAATCACATCACCCAATGAGGCATATCGTCGCCTGGTCCCACCGAGCACATGAAAACACATGGCCTGCTTGGCCCCTGAATTATCGGCCACGTCCATGTAGGTATAGCTCTGAATCATGCCCGTTCTACGTCCTGCAGAGGTCCGGCCGTCCGCTTACTCGGTTTGTCCCTTTTCCAAGACTTCCACGACGCGCCAGTGTTTGTCGTTGCTGATCGGCCGTGTCTCGATCATGCGCACCCGGTCTCCAATCCGACAGGTGTTCTGCTCGTCGTGCGCTTTTAGTTTGGTCACCCGGCGGAGGATCTTGCGATACACCGGATGAATCACCGAACGCTCCACCGCCACCACCACCGTCTTATTCATCTTGTTGCTGATGACCCGGCCCACCCACTCTCGCCGCTTTGCTGTCGCCTCCGCCATCGTCAGGCCCCTTTCACGTTCGTCGACGACGGTTCCTTGCGTTCAACTTCACGCAGGATCGTCTTCACTTGAGCGATGTTTCGCTTTGTTTTCCTGATCTGCATGGGATTTTCCAAACGCCCGGTCCCGAGCTGAAACCGAAGGTTGAACAGCTCTTGCGTCAGCTGTTGCGCCTTTTCAGCCAATTCTGCACCCGTCAACTGTCGCAGTTCTTTCAAATCCATGTCCGTACTCGCCTTAAAACTCTCCCCGCGTCACACATTTGGTGGCGATCGGCAGCTTGTGAGACGCTAGCCTGAACGCTTCGTGTGCAATTTCCGGTGTCACACCATCCATCTCGTAGAGGATCCGGCCCGGTTTCACGACCGCCACCCAGTACTCGGGATTTCCCTTGCCCTTTCCCATACGAGTTTCCGCCGGTTTCTTCGTAATCGGCTTGTCGGGAAAGACTCTTGTCCACACCTGCCCACCGCGTTTCACGTAGCGGGTGATCGCAATACGGGCGGCTTCGATCTGTCGGCTTGTGACCCAGCCGGGCTCCAAAGCTTTGAGGCCGAACTCTCCCAGAGTGAGATGTCCGCCACGATAGGCCTTACCGGTCATGCGGCCCTTCATCATCTTGCGAAATTTGACCTTTTTTGGTGCCAGCACAGTCGCCTCTTCTGTTACCCCAACCGACGTTCAAAGGCTGCTTCCGGTTTGAGTGGCTGAACGGGAAGAATCTCGCCCTTATAAATCCACGTCTTCACCCCGATCTGCCCCATCGTGGTATGCGCCTCCGCAAATCCATAATCGACCTCGGCCCGAAGCGTGTGGAGCGGCACACGACCTTCCCGATACCACTCGGTTCTCGCGATTTCCGCACCGCCAAGACGACCGGCAATCATGATCTTAATTCCTTGAGCGCCGAGGCGAAGCGCCGATTGCACGCTGCGCTTCATGGCCCGACGGAAGGCTACGCGCTTTTCCAACTGGGTGGCGACATTTTCGCTCACCAGTTGCGCGTCCAACTCGGGTTTCTTGATCTCTTTCACATTGATATAGACCTGTCCCGCGTACTCCTTCTCGAGCGAGGCCTTGAGCTTGTCGACTTCCGCTCCCTTCCGTCCGATGATGATCCCCGGACGGGCCGTGTGGATGATCACGCGGGTTTGATCGCCCGACCGCTCGATCTCTACCTTCGCGACTCCTGCGTGGTACAAACGCTGCTTGACCATCTTCCGAATCTTGATGTCCTGATGCAGCAGCTTGGCGTAGTCCTTATCGGCATACCACCGAGAGCTCCACGTGTAGTTGTATCCCAGGCGATAGCCGACTGGATGCGTCTTCTGCCCCATACTGTCTCACCCCTACTTCAATGGGGAACGATCTTGTTCCCGGTGATATTCCTCACGCACTACGTCTTTCCCTGAACGCCTGTCCCTGCCACAATGATCGTAATGTGACTGGTCCGTTTTTGGATCGCGTTGGCCCGTCCCATGGATCGTGCGCGAAACCGTTTATAGGTCGGCCCGCAATCCACAAACGCCTTCGACACCCACATGGCGTCGCTGTCGCCCATTTCCTTCTGTTCGGCATTTGCCACAGCAGAGCGGAGAATTTTCTCCACCACCCGGGCTGCGTGCCTCGGGGTGTGCTTGAGCATCGCCAACGCCAGAGGAACCTGTTGCCCGCGAATCATATCGATTACCGGCCGTGCCTTCCGGGGCGCCACGCGAACAAATCTGAGTATCGCTCTTGCTTCTGCCATTGCTCTTTCTCTTCAAAACCAAGCTGTCAGCCTTCAGCCATCAGTCTTAGCTGACAGCCAACGGCTGAGAGCCATCGCCTCATTTCAGTGGGACGGCCTTTTCCGTCTTGGCTTGTCCATGGCCCTTAAAGAATCGCGTCGGAGCGAATTCGCCGAGCTTGTGTCCGACCATGTTCTCCGTCACAAAGACAGGAATGAACTTCTTCCCGTTGTGTACCGCGAAGGTGTGACCGATCATGTCCGGAACCACGGTTGACCGCCTCGACCACGTCTTGATGAGCTTGCGATCTTTGGTTTGATTCATCTGCTCGACCTTCTTGAGCAAATGGTCATCCACAAACGCGCCCTTGGTCACTGACCTTGGCATCGACGACTCCTACTTGCGGCGAGCGATACGGAATTTTTCCGTTCGCTTGTTGTTCCGCGTTTTATAGCCCTTCGTCGGCAAGCCCCAAGGCGACACCGGATGGGGATTCCCTTGTCCGGATTTTCCTTCGCCGCCGCCGTGAGGATGGTCAACGGGATTCATGACGACCCCGCGCACGTGCGGGCGTCGTCCCTTCCACCTGGAACGTCCTGCTTTCCCGACACTGATGTTCTCGTGGTCGACATTACCGACTTGGCCGACCGTGGCCAAGCAGGAGCCCAGAATTCGTCTCATTTCACCGGATTTCAGGCGAACTTGGACATAATTGCCGTCTCGTCCCATGACCTGCGCGAAGCCGCCGGCACTTCGGATGAGCTGCGCCCCTTTGCCAGGCTTGAGCTCGAGATTGTGAATCGTCGTACCCAACGGCATACTCGCAAGGGGCAGGGCATTGCCCGGTCGTACTTCCGAGTCTGGGCCTGACTGGACTACATCGCCGACCTGCAATCCGATCGGTGCCACGATGTACCGCTTTTCACCGTCTGCGTACTGCAAGAGAGCGATTCGAGCCGAGCGGTTAGGGTCATACTCCAATGCACTGACCTTCGCCGGAATGCCCACTTTGTCACGGCGAAAATCTATCGTGCGGTACAACCGCTTATGCCCCGCGCCGCGAAACCGCACGGTCGTTCGGCCATCATTATTCCGCCCGCTGGTCCGGAGGTGAAACTCGGTCAGCCTCTTTTCCGGTTTCTTCTTCGTCAACTCCTCGGTCGTGACCGCGGTCATCCCCCGGCGTCCCGATGTTGTCGGCTTATACGATTTCAATCCCATATCTCTTTTTCATCCACCCGCCCGGGGCGCGTCTCGATGCGCCCTTGACCCTAGGCGCTTTCATAAAGTTCGAGCTTTTCGCCTTCCTTCAATTTGACGAACGCTTTTTTCCAGTCCGATCGTTTTCCAGAAAACCGCCCAAGTCGCTTGATCTTTCCTCGGACATTGAGAACATTGACGCGCTCTACTTTGACCTTCAAGAGCGTTTCGACGGCCTGCTTGATCTGGATGCGATTCGCATCCGGATGAACGAGGAACCCTACCGTATTACTGCGCTCACGCATCGCCGTCACTTTCTCGGTCAAGAGCGGTTGCACCAAGATACTACGCGGGTCGACTTTCATGCCCAGACCTCTTTCACCCGAGCCAATTCACGTTCGGGAATGACAATGATCTGCGCCCGCACGACGTCGTAGACATTCAACCGCTCAGGCCCCACCAAGCGAATATGCGACAGGTTGCGAGCCGCCTGAGCTAAGCCCGAATGTCCCTCGCCGGCCACCACCAACGCGTGAGCCCCCTTACCGAACTGATCGAGTGCCTTCGCCAGGATCTTTGTCTTCGGCTGCTCCAGCGACAGGTTGGAGATGATGACGACTTGTCCATCAACGACCTTCGCCGACAACGCACTTTGCAGCGCCGCCCGGTACTTCCGCTTCGGCATACTGTAGGCATAACTCCTCGGCTTCGGCCCGAAGACCGATCCGCCATGTCGCCATACAGGAGAACGAATAGACCCAGCTCTCGCCTGACCCGTATGCTTCTGCTTCCATGGTTTCTTGCCGGATCCGCTGACTTCGCCGCGACGGAGCGTCGAGGCGGTCCCTTGGCGCTCACATGCTTGTTGCATAATGACCGCTTCGTGAACGAGCGACGGATGCGGCTTACAACCAAACACCTCTCGCGGAAGCTCGACCGTCCCGACCTTTTGTTTTTTCAGATCGACGACATCAACCGTCGGCATGGCCTATCCCTTTTTCGACTTGCGCACGACGACGAGCCCATTGGCCGCTCCCGGAACCGCCCCCCTCACGAAGAGAAGGTTCTCACCCGGTCTCGACTCGATCACCTTCAAGCGCTGGGCCGTCACTCGCTCAGCACCCATGTGCCCCGGCAACGTCTTTCCCTTCCAGACCCGTGAAGGGAACGAACTGGACCCGATCGATCCAGGAGCCCGGTGAAACATCGAGCCGTGTGACTCGGGACCACCGGCGTAGTGATGCCGCTTGACCACGCCCTGAAAACCCTTCCCCTTGGACACGCCGATCACATCGACCCAATCGCCCTTTTTGAAAATATCGACCTTCACCGATTGGCCTACCGCAACATCGCCAACCTTCTTGAACTCGCGAAGCACGCGACTCGCTGGCGCCTCATGTTTCTTGAGATGGCCTAGCTCAGCCTTCGACAGCTTGCGGTCCTTTACCTCATCGAATGAAAGCTGAACCGCTTCATAGCCGTCGCGCTCTTTAGTCTTGAGCGTCACCACGCGGCAAGGACCGGCCTCGATGACTGTCACGGGAGTCAGCTGACTTTCATCGAAAATCTGCGTCATCCCGAGTTTTCTTCCTAAAAGCCCGTTTGTCATGTTCATCCAGTCCTAAGTGCTGAGTTGTGAGGGCTGAGACATCCGTCATCCGGATCTCCGCACTTAGCACTCATAACTTTATTTCCACATCCACACCCGCCGCCAAATTCAACTTCATCAATGAATCCATCGTTTCCGGCGTCGCGTCCATGATGTCCATCATGCGCTTGTGTGTTCTGATTTCGAACTGCTCTCTGGATTTTTTATCTGCATGCGTCGCGCGTTGAACCGTAAACCGCTCGACTCTCGTCGGCAGGGGAATTGGCCCGACGACCTTTGCTCCACTGCGACGCACCGTCTCGACAATTTCGGCAACCGATTGATCAAGGATTCGATAATCAAATCCCCGCAATCTGATTCTGATGCGCTGTTCTACCTTGACCATTCAGTCCTCTACCTCTCGATATGTCGAGTTACGCCAGGATTTCGGTGACGACGCCGGAGCCGACAGTCTTGCCGCCCTCGCGCACCGCAAACCGCAACCCCTGATCCATCGCGATCGGGCTGATCAACTCCGCCGTCACACTCACATTGTCCCCCGGCATCACCATCT
>DASPUC010000039.1 GCA_035623075.1 Nitrospiraceae bacterium
CTGCAGCGATTCCACTTGCCGCCGATTGCCACCGAACACATCCGGTACAAAGCCAACCGGAAACGAGGATGTATAGAGGTTGTAATTCGTCGAGGGCGTGCTCAACAGGGGCGAGGTAGCCGGTGACGACCGGTACATGCCGGGGGTGAGGTTCGCATCGACAGTGGGAAAGAAATATCCTTGCTGCGCGCGGACAAGTTCGATGGCCTGGTGCAGTGCTGCCTCCGCCGCTGTGACGGTGGGACTGGCCGCCAGTGCTTTGTCGATTAGCGCATTCAGCTCCGGTGATTGGAACAGCGTCCACCACTGCGATGAGATGTCCTGGTTAAGGGCAAAGCGCTGGGCTTCGCCGGCCGCAATGTCGGCGGACACCGTATTCGTCATGAACGGGTCGCGTGTATAACGATCGACGGCGGGAGCTTCGGGACGCTTAAAATCTGGCCCTACTGCACAGCCAACAAGCAGGAGCAAGGTGACTAATGCAGACCCCGCACTAGGCATAGGCTTCAACCAGGCATAGGAGCGAATAATCCTCTCATGGCTCCCCATCATAAGTAACCTCAGTCTTTGCGAATCCATCCTCGCTCGATATAATCAGCAATGCAGGTTTCCTGTTGCGACCACGGGTTTAATCCCTTAAAGCTCGCTTCGCATGTCACCGTTTCGTCTGTCCGCGGGTTCCGCATAACAACATCGGCGGCACACCCCGTCATCACACAGGCCATAACAATCACCAAAAGATATCGCAAGGCTCCTCCCTTCCGAGACGAATAAGCCACTTCAGCATCCTTCCGCGTCCAATTCCCAATCATCGCTCATTCCTTTCAGCCAGGCGTCGTGGGACTCTGCCCTTGGGGCGCGGCGCTACCATCATCCCGACCAAGGAACATCAGACGCAATGGGGGCACAACCACGAGCAACATAAGAGGACCGATCAGCAACCCACCGACGACCACTGTGGCCAATGGACGCTGCACTTGGCTGCCGATTCCGGTCGAGATTGCAGCTGGGAACAGGCCGATGCAGGCTGACAATGCCGTCATCAGCATCGGCCGCATGCGTTGGGAGGCGGCGTGGAACATGCCTTCGAGGCTGCTCAGGCCGCCTCTCAGCATAACCTCGTTGTAATAGGTGATCATCAGGATGCCGTCCATGACTGAAATGCCGAACAAAGACACGAACCCAATCGCAGCGGAAATGCTGAAATGGAGCCCCGTGACAAACAGTGCCAGCACCCCCCCAGCGACTGCGAAGGGGATGCCGGCCAGCGCGAGGAGGCTGTCCCCCACCGAATTGAACAGGCCATACAACAGGACCATGATCAGCACAAGGCTGAGCGGAACGATCACCTCAAGGCGTTTCTTGGCTTGCTGCAGTTCCTCGAATTCCCCGGCCCATTCGATCCGATAGCCCTCTGGAAGCTTGACCTTGCGCGCAATCTGCTCCTCTGCGTCAGCCACAGCTCCCTCGAGGTCACGACCTCGCACGCTGAATTTGATGGGAATAAACCGCTGATTGCGTTCGTGGTAGATGTACGAGGCACCAGTGTCCAAGGTGATCGTCGCGAGCTCGCTCAACGGAATGTAGGCATTGGGGCCGCTGCTGGTCTGAAATCCCACCTTGATCCCGCGCACCTTTTCCAAGCTGGCGCGGTATTCCGGTGCCACGCGGACGAGTAGCGCAAATTGACGCTCGCCTTCCAGGACCGTGGTCGCTTGCGCGCCACCTAACGCCCCTTGGACCATCGTGTTGACGTCCCCCACATTCAAGCCATATCGGGCTGCATTCTCGCGGTCCACGGTAATATTGAGATTCGGCTGTCCCAGCACCCGGAAGACGCCGAGATCACTGATCCCCTTGACCTGATCCATGACGCTCAGCACTTGCGTCGCGATGTGTTCGAGTGTTGCCAAGTCGCGACCAATGATCTTGATCGAATTGGCACCTTTGATGCCCGACAGGCCCTCTTGGATATTGTCCTGAATGTACTGTGAGAAGTTGAAGGTAATGCCGAGGAAATCATCGGTGAATTCCTTCTGGATGTCTTCGATCAGCTTGTCCTTCGTGAGCCCAGGGGTCCACTGGTCCATGGGCTTGAGCGGCGCGAAGAACTCGGCGTTATAGAAGCCCGCGGCGTCGCTGCCATCGTCCGGTCGGCCGTGCTGAGAGACTACCGTGACGACTTCGGGGTGGCTGAGCAGGATCTGGCGCATGCGGTCAACCTTGGGCATGCCGGCTTCCAGCGAGATCGTCGGAGGCATCGTGACACGAATCCAGAGGTTGCCCTCTTCGAGGACCGGCAGGAATTCCCCGCCGAGCCGTGGAACAAGTAACACGGCGCTGACTAGGAACCCGATGCCGATCAGGACCATGATCGTCCGCCGGGATAACGCCCAGTGTAGGACCGGCTGATAGACGGCGCGCAGCGCCCGCACGACGATGGTTTCGGTCTCCCGAACATGCGCCGGCAGCAGGAGCGACGCCAAAACCGGGGTCACGGTGAAGGTTGCGAGCAGCGCCCCCACCAAGGCGTAGCCATAAGTCCGAGCCATCGGACTAAAAATCTGTCCCTCGACGCCTTGCATGGTAAATAACGGAACAAACGCGGCCAGCGTAATCGCCGTGGAGAAGAGAATCCCCTTCTCCACCTGGAGGCCCCCGGCGTAAATCATCTGCATCCGCTCTGACCATCCCATTCGCTGTGCGCCATGATCCTTCAAGAACGCGCGCTGCTGGTCTTCAGGTAACTGAAAGTTGCGGAAAACGTTTTCGACGAGGATGACGCAGGAATCGACAATGATGCCGAAATCGACCGCACCGACCGACAGCAAATTCGCCGATTCCCCCATGGCATACAGAATCATGACGCTAAACAGGAGGGCGAACGGGATATTGGCCCCGACGATAATGGCGCTCCGGAAATTCCCCAAAAACATCCACTGAATGGCGAACACCAGCAGACAGCCGAAGATCAGATTGTGGACCACGGTATGGGTGGTCACAGAGACGAGCGTGGCCCGGTCATAAAAGGGGACGACGTGAACACCGGGGGGTAGGGTGCCATCGCTGTTCAGCTTCTGGATCGCCGCCTGGACACGAGCCACGACATCATTGGTGTGAAGCGTCCGATCCATGACAACGATCCCCGTGACCACGTCATTGTTCTCGTCACGACCGGCCTTCCCCAGCCGAGGCAAGTAGCCTACAGACACTTTCGCCACGTCCTTGACGAGCACCGGGATGCCGCCTGCTTGGACGCTCAACACAATCTGCTCGATATCCTCCACCTTCGCCTGATCGCCCCCTGTTCCGAGTCCTGATGGATCATGAGCCGCGCCGATCAAGCCGACGCCGCGAACGTTAACGGATTGCTCTCCCACATTGATCGTTCTGCCGCCGACATTGATATTGGCGTTGCCAATGGCCGTCAGCATCTGTGGCAACGTGATGCTATAGGCATCCAGCTTGTGGAGGCCGACCTCCACATCGTACGTCTTTGTCGTCCCCCCCCACGTCACGACCTGGACCACACCAGGCACCGTGAGCAACCGACGTTGGAGCACCCAGTCCTGCAGGGTGCGCAGATTGGTTAGCCCGAAATGCGGAGGCCCCACAAGTTCATACCGGAAAATCTCGCCGACCAAGCTCGACCCTTGAATGGTGGGCGATACATTGTTGGGGAGATTGACGTTCTGCTGCAGGTTGACCGACGCCATCATTTTGGCGAAGTAATAATCCACACCGTACTTGAACCGGACCCGGACGAACGACAGCCCGTAGAACGAAGTGGAACGAATGACCTCGACTCCCGGAGTGGAGGCGAGACCAACTTCCATCGGAATCGTGTAATAGCGTTCCATCTCCTCGGCGGACACACCCGGTGCTTGGGCGGTGATTTCTAAGATGACCGGTGCCGGGTTCGGGTAGGCCTCAATATTGAGCTTCGAAAATGCAATCAGACCACCACCAAGTAGGATGATCATGCCGAGGAGAATGATCGGTCGGCGGGACAGCGCGAAGGTCAGGAGGGCTCTCAGCACGACCGTCCTCCCATCTTGAGCGTGGTCATGTTGATCAGGGCAAAGCTCACCGGGACACCTCTGTCAGGGCGTTGCTGAGAAAGAGTGCCCCTTCCGTAGCAATCAGTTCCCCGGACTGCAGTCCCCCGAGGATCTGAGCGAATCCACCCTGCTGCAGGCCAACGGTCACCGTCCGCTTCACCATGCGCTTGCGATCCGTCGTCACCCACACAGTCATCGATCCATCGCCTTCGCGCACGACGCCGTTGAGGGGGACAGCAGGAGATTTGATGGCGGTACCCGTGTGAATAACGAAGGTCGCGAACATCCCGGGCCGGAGTTCGTGCTTCGGGTCATCAATTTCTGAGCGCACTAAAACGCGATGTGTGGTCGGATCCACGGAGGCTCCGATATTGACGATCCTTCCGCGAAACACCCGGTTCGGATAGGCCTTCACCATGACGTCCACTTCCTCTCCCAGTCGGAGAAACGGAAAATCTGTCTCTGCCACATTCGCCACCATCCACATCGTTGAGACATCGGACAGGGTGTAGGGTGCGGGAGCATTGCCCGGTTGGACGAAGAGGCCAGGCGCGGCATTCCGCGCGACCACCCGTCCCGTGATAGGACTACGCACAACCAACACGGGATCGATCTTGCGCCAGGCGATGATGCGGTCGATGTCCGCATCGGTCTTGCCGAAGATGCGCAGGGCATCACGGGCTGCCTTCAGGGCGCCCTCCGCCGCTTGCTGATCGGAGATGGCCTGATCCAACTCTTTTTGGGGGATTCCCTGCACCGCATACAGTTTCTTGGCGCGTTCCAATACACGGGTTGTATTCCGGACAACTCCCGCGGCAGAAATAAGAGTGGACCCGGCCTGTACCAAATCGGGGCTATCAATGGTGTAAAGGGATGCGCCCTTCTCCACATCATCGCCAGCATTGGCAAACAGGCTGATAATTTTGCCCTGAAAGGGCGGAAAGACTGGGACTGAGAGATAGTCGTTAAACGCGATATTGCCCACGGCCTCACGTTGGATACTGAAATCTCGTTCCCCGACTGGTTCGACGTGGAAGCGTTCGAACTCCGACGGAGACAACTCGACGCTTTGGGCACTCAACGGATCGGCAGAGGGACGCGGTGGAGCCGCGTGCGGGGATCGAGTAGCGTCCGCAATCATGAGGGCGGAGGCCGCCCTACCTTCCTTCAGCGGCTTATCAGAAAGTCCGGTGAAGTATCCCCCAAACGTGATCAGGAACCCAACCGCTGCTGTTGCGGCATACACTGTCCCCTTGACGAGTTGTGCGGGTACATCCAACGCGATCAAGAGTCCAGCCGCCATAGTTGCAGCTCCGATTACAGTAGTTTTCCTTTTGATGCCCATACCAATTATTCCTGTTTAACGATACGCGCCAGGTGACCCAGTACTCGTCTTGAGGCCTTCAGTACGTGGAAGACCAGGGACGAGACTAAATTGAAGTCGTGCGCCAAGCACCTGACGCCCATCTCCGGGAGATGTTTAGCGCTTGCTGAAGGAGAACCAGAGAAGAGGGAGTCTTCTCGGTGAGAAGTAGATCAGATCCGGTAGGTACAAAAACTCTGATAAAGCGGTCGATCGGATACTAGCGACACCAAGCGAGCTAGAGGAAATGGTGGGCTATGTAATGACAATCCAACCGTCGAGACCAACCAGACGGCCAGAGCCCCACTGACAGAACTTAAGACCAAATCTCGATCTTCTTCTTCAGATTCAATGACCTGAAGCCCAAACATGAGCGGCTGCGATTGCAGGACGTCATCGGTCAGATCAAGGGTGTCCAGCCAGCAGACCCCACCCAACAGAAATATGATTGCTAGCAGCCCCGTAGCCCGCTGAATAGGAGAGATTTTCAACATAACATAAAATAATCTACCCGCTGTGTGTTACTTGTCAAGAGATTCAGTTCATCGGTAGCTGTCTTCTCCTTCTCCGAACCGGATCTTTTGCGAACTCTAACTTCGAGTTCCGGAAGGAGAAACGCACCATTTGCTCAACTGTGTCCGCAACCCTCTAGCTTATGGGAACGCACTCCGACCGATTCGTGCAAAGGTTTGGGCACAAGCTGAAACCTGGCTAGTGGTGGCATTGAGCACAACATGAGCACAATCGGATTTCGAGAAGCCTCGCACCATTGGTCAATCACTATCGCTGGGCGAACTCCGGCTGCCCCCTGAACCACGAAGCCAGATATTCTTGCTTAGTCAAGCTATCTCCCAAGGATTCCATGATCTCCGCCATGTTGAGCTGCAGTTGCACCTCCTTCTTCTCGCGGACCGCCTCCGGGAGCTGTTTGAGTGCTCCATAGGCGTACGCGGACTCTTCCATCGCTTGCCAGATCGGATAGCCTGTGCTCGTCTCAAACGCCCGGGCTTCCACCCGCACCGGGCGCATGGCCACGCCGAAGAGATAGCCTCCGCCAAACCACAAGGGGGTACTTGTGAGGAGTTCATAGCCCACGTTCCCCAGGATGATCCCGGGATTCCACGCCGTCGCCACACCAATGGCGGCGCTCTCCCACGTCATATCGGCAAACATCCCCGCAGCCATCCACTGCCAGCGGATTTTCCCGTAGTCCAGAATACCCCCGGCGACGACGAGGTCGGCTCCCAGGCGACGGCGGAATTCCGCAAGCTGCTCCGCATTCGGCAGGACCCCGGGTTTGAGTTGGAGTTCCTCAGCGAGCGCATCCGTCTCCTCCGGCGGAACAAATAAAAACCCCTGGCCTGCGGCGAGTCGGCTCAAGAGGAGCCAGCGGGCTTCCTGCTGAATCTCCCGGAGCGCGTCAGCCAGCTGGGTCGATGCATCCTCGGGCAACACGGTGCCGTCGACCGTTTTCACCGCAGAGAGCTCGGTGATCTCCAGATCGAAGCCAAAGGGCAAGATTGCCACAGAGGGGCGCTCATGCAGATGTTCCACCGGAGATTGCACGGCCGGTTCGAAGGCGACACAACCGGTCAGCACCGTGGCGACCACCCAGCAGGCGAATGAACTGACACGAACGTCGATGGTAGATATCCTCATTGAAGCCTCCCGTACTAATAAACGGAGTCAGCAAGGAATCCGCGCGAGGCTGATCTCTTATGGAGGTCAGCACGCCTGGACCGCTCAGCGACTTAACGGGAGGCGGATCAGATTCGATAGACGGACAGCTGTTGGTAGAGAGGTAGGGACGGAGGACCGTGCCACATCAACCGCTCAAGCTGATGGACAGTGGGGAAGGCAATCGTGACTGTTGGGTCGGCAACTGCGATGATGACAGCGGCGTTGTCAGGCGCACCAAGACTCGCTACGTCCGACTTCAGCCCAGATGCGAGCTGTGAGAGTG
The DNA here is from genome assembly GCA_035623075.1 of Nitrospiraceae bacterium. Classification (NCBI taxonomy): domain Bacteria; kingdom Pseudomonadati; phylum Nitrospirota; class Nitrospiria; order Nitrospirales; family Nitrospiraceae; species Nitrospiraceae bacterium. Next base: position 7,388 of record DASPUC010000039.1, read on the forward strand.
CGTCCTCGTCGAGGTCCTGATCCTCTTGGTCTTCGGCGACGGTGTCTGGAACGAAATGTAACTGCTCAGCCAGTTCCAGGCCGCCGAAGAACAGCCACAGCACGAGGAGGCACCAGATGGTGAGGCCAAAGATGGGCCTGCTTCGATCCGTCAGCATGTAACAAGCCTAGTCGACGTCCCAGGATCAGTCAAACCGGGTCACGGTCAAAAACCGTCCCGCTACCTGGTGCGAAAACTCTCCCTCTTACAAGGCCTTATGCGTCACCTCGTGGATGTCCACAACCAACTGATTGTGAACAGCCTTGTCACCGAACGTAATTCATGCTCCAGCAGAACACCGATCTATCCTCTCACCCAGTCCTTCCAGTCACTCATTGTCACATTCGTCATTGCCTTTGTCGCCACACGAAGCCATTTGGCTTTTCTGTTAGCCAGATCTCGGCGTAAGACGCGTCGAATGTTTTGACTGCCCAGATGCACGTTGGCCGTTTCCCACCCCATCGCATACAGCAGCCGGTTTTCGTCCCGCTTCTTCGGCAGTGAGGCGAGCGCAATGCGCGAGCAGTAGGGCGAGAGGCGACGCACCAGCCAGCCACCCTGGATTTGCACAAACGGATCGCGAGAGCGCACGGCGTGATCCAACATCGATTGATAGAGAATCGTGCTCTCCCCTTCACCATCTCGAGCCCAGACGCAGGCTGACGGAGCCATCGCTTTGGCTTCCCGCGCAATGGCCCCTCCCTGCCACTCCGCGAGCGCCACATAGCGCGGACGCCCCAGGCTGCCTAATCCGGACACTCGGTGCCGGACACGATACGAGAGCCCTGGCTCCGGCATTAGTTGCTGAAGAGCTTTTCGTGCACTTTGAGGAATCGCCCCCTTCACCAACGGGAGGGCCTGCATGTTCCGCCAGAACCGCACCGGGTCTCGGAGGCTGTTGGTGGCGATATCGCGAAGCCATGGATGACGCTCGGAGAGGACGAACGGTTCCCCTCCCAATCGCAGTCCTTCCATGTATCCAGTCAAAATCGCGTCGCACGCATCCCTGGGCTTCAGAGCGAGTTGGTCGGCTTCGAAGGCCAGTTTTGCACTAACGGCCAACCGTACCAAATCATTGGTATATGGCAGTTTGTATGCTTCATCGAAATCGTTGATACCCCAGATCAAGCGGCCTTCCTGGTCTCGCCACGTCCCGAAGTTTTCCACATGCAAATCGCCCACCGCCAATACAACCGGCGCCGTGGCCAAGTCCGCACATACAACCGGCCATCTCTGCATCCATCGGTAAAAGGTGGCTCGCAGAAAGGAGAAACCATCTCGTTTCATCAAAGCATGCTTAAGACGCAAATCTTTGGGCACTAGAGGCATCCGCTGTACCAACCAGTGCTCATATCGTTGGTTTGCTCGGTCAATCTTCATCGGCCTATATTATGTTGAGTCTTTGACTACCCTCTGCACGAAGGCTCATCGAAAATATTTATTTTTGAACCTGTCAGACTCATGATTTTGAATCATGAGATGTTCGGATTTGCGATACGGGATCGACCCAGGTTTTTGCACAGACCGATAAAAGACCCTCTTACCTCCTGCCTTGCCTGTGATTCTCTTCAACCGCATAAGCTAGCACCCACGTCCGAGCGAGTAAAGCTGCGTAACGCGCGTAAGCTAGCTTGTCCTGGATGAGTGTGTGCGCTTCACGCTCCGAGTTCGCGCTCAACCTGCATCAATATCTGGACGGACTCCGTCACGGTCATCCGCATCCTTTTATGGAGTGATCTGATCCATGGTCGGTCGTATGCATCCCTTGTTTGCGTAAGGGTCCGCGACAGACCCACCGGCTGCCAATTCCCGACATCCGCACTCCGGTGGCTTGTCGGGTTTTTGATTGCCTCGCTCGCCCGCGATATACCAGAGTCCATCACAGAGGAAGGTAGATCCCATGAACCCCTCTCGACCAGATACCGTGATTGCGAGAGCTTGGCGTGCGGGCTATAGTGATGCTCGGGGAAACCAGACCGAGATCAAGCCTCATCGGAAAGGAGGAACTGGATGGGGCTCGTGAAACGCAATCACGTCTGGTGGATGAATTTCATGTATCAAGGCCGCCAGGTCCGCCGCTCTACGGGGACCACGGACAAACGGCTCGCCGAGGCGATCCTGGCGAAAATCAGGGTCACGCTCGTCGAAGGCCGGTTCTTTGACCGGCTAGAGGAACAGGACCGGACCTTCGCTGAGTTAATGGAGCGGTATCTGACGGAATACTCGGTGCGCAAGGCTCCGAAGAGCCAGAAGCGGGATGCGCAGTGTGCGCACCACCTCCTCCCCTTCTTTGGCGACAAAACGTTGGCCGAGGTGACGCCGCGGCTCTTGACGGAGTACAAACTCATGCGTCGCGTGATGGCCAAGCCTGCGACGGTCAACAAGGAGCTCGGGCTGATGCGGCACGCCTTCAATGTCGCCAGTCGGGAGTGGGAGTGGTGTCGGAAGAATCCCCTGCGGCGGGTCTCCTTCGAGCCGGTGCGGAACGAAGTGGACCGGTGGCTGACCGCTCAGGAAGAGGCGCGGCTCCTGGCCGCGGCCTTCGACTGGCTTCAAGAGGTGATCGTCTTTGCGCTGAATACCGGGATGCGCCAAGGCGAAATCTTAGCGCTGCAGTGGCCGGACATTGATTTCGAACGCGGGACGCTTCTGGTGATGCAGAGTAAAAACGGGACTCGACGGACGATCCCGCTCAATACGGTGGTCGTTGACTTACTCGCGACGAAGTACGCCAGAAGTATCTCAAAAACGGCGTGGGTCTTTCCGACGCAGGCCGGGACACCGATCAAGCCTCGGTACTTGATCCGGGCATTTCGGAAGGCGGTCAGACGCGCGGGGATTGCGCATTGTCGCTTTCATGATTTGCGGCACACCTTTGCGACGCGGCTCGTGCAACGGGGGCTGGATCTCTACCGGGTGCAGCGGCTGCTTGGGCACAAGACCGGACTGATGACGCAGCGCTATGCGCACCACTCGCCGGAGAGCCTACGGGAAGGGGTTCGCTTAATTGGAAGAACCTCAGCCTGGAGCAGTCAGCACAAATTTAGCACAATCGATCGGAAGCAGTTTGGGTGGGGTTCAGAAGCCATTGATTTAAAGTGGTGAGCCGCCTGGGACTCGAACCCAGGGCCCTCGCCTTAAAAGATCGATGGAATCGGTTTTAACAGTGGCTTGATTTTGCGAAGGTTTCCCCGTTTTTCCTTGTCATTCAAGGCATTCCGGAGTTTCTACTGATTCGATTGAATTCCAGGACTTCTATCCTTTTTGAAAAGTTTTAGCACAAATTTAGCACAGCATTTTTGTAGGTCGAGTCTTAAGTGGGTCCCCGTCGGCATTGTCACCGAGCATGGGTCTCCTCCGGGAAGCGGAGGGGAAAAGTAAACAGAGGAGCGAATTTCCCACCAGCCA
>DASPUC010000040.1 GCA_035623075.1 Nitrospiraceae bacterium
GCGCGGTGAAGGAAGGGTTTGACACAAAGGGGGCGGTGAGGAGATATCCCCCAAGAAAGGTTTCCTCTTCTTCTCTCCCATTCGGAGGCCCTTCAGCCTGTTCTTTTCCCATCTCCGGCAGAGGCCGCCCATATTTCTCCAGTGCGTATGCCGGATCCATACCGGAAAAAGTCCAAAAGATAATCTTGGTAATGATGGCGGCCTTCAGGACACTGATAGGTCGAGGGGCCGGAGCCAGAAGCCAGCTTATCATTTGGCGATATGGGGCTCGGTCGATCGGGAATAACACAAGGAAACCTATTTCCATTCCGGGGACCCTACGCGTGATCTTTGCCGTTCTGCTCGCCGCTCTCCCAGCTGACCGAACGGACGCTGGGTTCCATACTCAGCCGACTCGTGAGCTCTTCGATCAGACGGTCCTGCCTTCCATTCGTAACTACTTCGGCCTGTACCTTCGTGACCTCCGCCTCAGGAAGTGCTTCGCTCCGTAACGCCTTGAGGAGCAGCGCCTCTCTGGCCACAGCCTGAAGGATGAGCATTCGAATATGCGGCTCCTCCGTGTCCTGACAGGTGGTTGTCAGGTGATACGTGACTTCCAGCTCCGACACTTCCATAGACTGCCGATTAATCAACTGGCCGACCGGTCTCAACAACACATTCGTCGTAACAATGACAGACGCAGTAATGGCGGCAGCGCCCAGAAATCCCGATCCTGCCAGGCTCCCCACCGCGGCTGAGCACCACAACGTCGCGGCGGTGTTGAGTCCCCGGATGCTCAGCCCTTCCCGAAGAATTACCCCACCACCAATAAAGCCAATGCCCGACACGATTTGGGCCGCGATCCGGGTGGGACTCTGCTCTCCCGACAATAGCGACGAGAGGGTCACAAAGGCAGCTGCGCCCATGGCCACTAAGGCATTGGTTCGCAAGCCCGCCCCGCGTTGCCGGTATTGGCGTTCAATCCCGATCACCGCTCCCAACGCCACCGCGAGGACGATCCGACATGTGAAGTCCAACAGAGTCATGATGGAGTTTCTTTCCTGAGCCTTAGAGCCATTCGTGGAATCGCCTGAGATACCACCCCTTGACGACTTGCGTGAGCACGGCATAGCTGAACAGGATGGCGGCCAGCCAAACAAAATAACTGTCTGGTAATGGCTCCATGCTCGCGAATGTCCCCAAAGAAGAGAACGGGAGCGAAAGCCCGATCGCTGCGATGAGACCCGTGAGCAACAAGACAGGCAGGGCCGCCGTGCTTTGCACAAACGGAATTTTCTGCGTCCTGATCATATGGACAATCAGCGTCTGTGAGAGCAGCCCTTCAATAAACCAACCCGATTGAAACAACGATTGGTGGCCAGGCGCATTGGCTTGGAACACAAACCACATGACGACGAAGGTGATGATGTCGAAGATGGAACTGATGGGACCGATGAATACCATAAAGCGAGCGATGCCCTCTGGATTCCACGGCCGTGGCTCCTTGAGGAATTCGTCGTCCATCCGATCCCACGGCAGGGACAATTGCGAGAGGTCATAGCAGAGGTTCTGAATGAGCAATTGGATGGGGAGCATCGGGAGGAACGGCAGGAAGGCACTGGCCGTGAGCACACTGAACATGTTGCCAAAGTTAGAACTCGCGGCCATCTTGATGTACTTGATGATATTCCCATAGACCTCGCGTCCCTCGAGCACTCCCTCTTCAAGTACCAGAAGACTCTTCTCAAGCAGAATAATATCGGCTGATTCTTTCGCGATGTCCGTCGCGGTGTCCACGGAAATGCCGACATCTGCCTGGCGCAGGGCCGCAGCGTCATTGATGCCGTCACCCAGGAAGCCGACCGTGTGGTTCTTCTGCCGCAGTGCTTGGATGATGCGGGCCTTCTGTAACGGATTGAGCTTGGCAAAGACGGTAGTCCGCTCTGCCAGGGTCGCTAACTCATCGTCCGACAGGGCCTCGATCTCGCTGCCAAGCGCCACGTGTGTGATGTGCAAACCGACCTCGTGGCAGACCCGCCGCGTCACGATGTCATTGTCTCCGGTCAGGATCTTCACCTGGACACCATGGTCCTTCAGGGCTGCGAGCGCCTCCGGCACAGTCTCTTTCGGGGGATCGAGAAAAGCGAGGATCCCGACCAACACCAGGTCCCGTTCATCGGCAATCGCATAGGGCCGATCCGAGGCTGGCAAGGTCTTCGAAGCCACCGCGATGACCCGCAACCCATCCTGATTCAAGTCCGTGGTCAACCGGACCACGCGCTCGCGCAGTGCTGCAGTTAGAGGGGTCACCGCGTCAGCCTCCTCCGCGTGGGTGCAAATACTGAGGGTCTCTTCGACCGCCCCTTTACAAATCAGGAGATGTTGCGCATGGTCTTGCTCTACCACCACCGACATGCGACGTCTGAGGAAATCAAAGGGGATCTCATCGACTTTGGCATACCGCTCCGCGACATGAAGTTGCGGTTCCAGCTCCACATGGTCAAGCACGGCGCGATCCAATAGGCTTTTCAAACCGGTCTGGTAATAACTATTGAGGTAGGCGTACTCCAACACGGGGAGACTTTTGTTGCCGTCGAGATCCAAATACTGCAGCAGCACGATCTTGTCCTGTGTCAGTGTGCCGGTCTTATCCGTACAGAGCACGTCCATGGCACCAAAGTTCTGAATGGCATTGAGCTGTTTGACGATCACCTTGTGGCGTGACATCGCCACGGCCCCTCTGGCTAACGTGGCCGTGACCACTGTGGGGAGCATTTCCGGGATCAACCCGACCGCCACAGCGAGGCTGAAGAGCAACGCCTCGTGCCAGCCACCTTTGACGAGTCCATTGAGGACGAAGATCACCGGCACCATGACCAGCATGAACCGGAGCAGCACCCAGGTGACTCTGGTGATCCCCTGATCAAAGCTGGTGAGGGGACGCTGTCCCACAATGCTCTTCGCCATAGAGCCAAAGTAGGTCTGTGCCCCCGTTGTCGCGACAACCGCCGTTCCCGTGCCACTAATGACCGTCGTCCCCATGAAGCAGAGGTTTCCCCGGTCGAGCAAATTGTCGGCCATGTCGTCCGTTCGAGGGCGGGCTCCGTTCGGACGTGTGCCTAGCGACTCGTATTTCTCCACCGGCATTGATTCCCCCGTCAGCACCGACTGGCTGACAAAGAGATCCTTGGCGGTCAAGAGCCGAAGGTCCGCGGGGACCATATCGCCCGCGGAGAGGTGCACAATGTCGCCTGGCACCAACTCTTCAAAGGGCACCTCCCGCTTCTCACTGAATTCTTTGACGGTGCCATCGGCCAGCGGCTGGTACTGTTGTCGAGTAACGGTAGCTGTGGCGCGCACCATCGCTTTTAAGCGTTCGGCAGCCTGGGAGGAGCGAAACTCCTGGACGAACTGGATCACCACACTCAAGGCAACCATCACAGTCACGACGACGGTGGCCCTCAGGTCCCCAGTCAGGTAGGACACGGCGCCAATGACCAAGAGGACGAGGACAAAGGGGTTCTTCAGGTACTTGAACAGCATCCGGTACCACGGTGGCGGAGGCTCGTGAGCCACCTCGTTCTTGCCATATTTCTCGACTCGCAGGGCGACGTGAGCATCCGTCAAGCCTTGCTCAGATGTCGTGAGGACGCGAAAGACTGTGCGCAGATCCAGATTGGAGAGATTCCTCAAAAAGTGAACCTCACCCATGCTGACCTCCGACAGAGGTTGCTTCTTCTCTTTGAGGGTCGGGGTATTTCCGTTCATCGTCATCCCTTATCCGTTACATTTTAGGCATGGAGCTCAACAATCACAGCACGATTCCTCAATTCCATCGCCCACGGCGGTTTCGCAGGCTTGCTCACGGCAGACGGCGTACCCTGAATTCCGGCAAGCCAGATCCGTAGTGCACGCGACGACCACGACAATTGAAAGTAAAGCCAGAATGGACATCCTCTCCTTCCCATTGGCCGGAAGGAGAGGTCAGAGGCAGGCTACGAACGTGGGATTCGAGAGACGAACTCCAACCTCTCCTGGCCCAGCAAGCCGAGCAAAGAGACAGCTACCCTATCTCTACTACTACCGCCATCATCCATGGTGAACTGCTCCAGTGATTAACTCTGTGTGCCTTTACGCCAGTAAAAAACTCTTGTCAAGGCATTTCCCTCGCACCCATGACCTGCGGTTTAGGAAACCGTGGTCGTCACCCTACTCCAGCCTATTCAGGCTCACTGAGGCCCACTCCAGCCAAAGTTTGCGCGAAATCCAAACTTTGGCTGGAGTAGGCTGGAATGAGCTGGAGTGAGGTGGAGTTGAGCACAAAATGAGCACAATTGGGTGGAGTGAGCCTCTCCGGTGCAAGACCAAGGATACGCCAAACAGCTCTTTTCTCACTCTGGATCACGGCTCTTTCGCACCAGGGTGGTACCAGACTCGCCTGAAGATGAACCGGAGACCATCAGGTCAATGCACAAGCTTGGTTCTCAACAGATCCACCATGTCTTTGTCACTGATGTCCGCAATTTGCCAGGGTGTCCTCCCTTTATAATCCTTGGCATTCACGTCTGCCCCGTTGGCGATCAACACTTCGGCCACATCTCTAGCGCGATAGGCTGCAGCCGTATGCAGCGGCGTGAAGCCCAAGCCCTGCCTGGCGTTCACATCCGCCCCCTTCGCGATCAACAGTGCGGCCACCTCTTTCGCGTTCGTGGACGCAGCCTCATGCAGCGGCGTCTCGCCCGCGCCATTCCTGGCGTTCATATCCGCTCCGTTGGCAATCAACACTTCGGCCATTTCCTTATCGTTCTTGGCCGCAGCCGAATGCAGCGGCGTAGAGCCCAAGCCCTGCCTGGCGTTCACATCCGCCCCCTTCGCCAGCAACAGTTCGGCCATATCTTTTGTGTCCGCGTGATGCAGCGGCGTCCAGCGAAATTTATCCGCGGCATTCACATCCGCCCCCTTCGCCAGCAACACTTCGGCCACGTCTTTATGATTTTCGATCACAGCGCAATGCAGCGGCGTCCGGCCAAGGACATTCGTCGCGTTCACCTTGGCGCCCTTGGCAATCAACAGTTCGGCCATGGCTTTTGTGGGAGCCTTACACAGCGGCAAACCGCCAGCTTGATCCTTGGTATTCACATCCGCGCCCTTGGCAATCAGCGAATTCACCATTGCCATGTCTCCAAAGAATGTGGCCGTGACCAGCTTCTCGTTCAACGACCACGAGCGCTGCGCCCCCTTAGCAATCAACAGCGCAGCCATATCCTTCTCGTCAGCGGCCACAGCCGTATGCAGCGGCGTGAAGCCCGCCTGATCCCTGACGTTCATATCTGCCCCGTTGGCAATCAACACTTCGGCCACAGCCTTCTTGTTCGCCCCCACAGCCGAATGCAGTGGCGTCTGGCCAAGGACATTCGTCGCGTTCACCTTCGCGCCCTTGGCAAGCAACAGGGCGGCCACCTCTGGTGTGGGAGCCATATGCAACGGCGTCTGGCCAAGTAGTTCATTCTTGGCATTCACATTGGCGCCCTGGGCAATCAGGGACCGTATCAGAGCCATGTCTCCACCGGGGGGAGTGTTCATTGACAGCAATAGCTTCGTATCCAACGAGTCCTCCGCCCACGCCGTCCCGGCGACCAAGCCTGCCATGACGATCGCGACGAGGACTCTCAGTGGGCGGCACATCTCACATGCCCTTGAATTGGGTTTCTGATGTGGGTATCGGCTCAGATGTGTTAGCAATCCTATGGAAGTATAGCAGAGAAGCGGGACCGAGCCGGTTCACTGGGACCCCCATAGCAACGGTGCGCACTGACTAGCTACGATCGCTGGCCGGCGAGTCGGTCGAATTCCAGGCGGTCAAAAAGGATGTGAAAATTGAGTTGCTATCCTGTCGATCCAGTTGAGAATTAAAAGTACGCGTCCCAGGGGTCAAAAAGAACTGGTTTTGAACCCACAGTGTCCTAGGAATTATTTCCCCAGCACCACTTTATTGAAGAGCTGCTTGACGGCCATCTTCCGATATCGGGCGGCCAACGTGATAGTTGATTCCAGCGGCGCGGATTTCCGTCAGAAACTGCTCGATGGCCAGAAGGTCCATAAATCTTGTGACCGTACCTGTCTGACACGGAAGCTGGCCTGCGAGGGCGCGGCCGATGGTGATCAATGGGAACGAAGGGATTTTCTGACCATCATCGCCGGCGGAGAATTGTTGACAATGGATGACTAGGTCTGATCCATGCCGATGAGTGGTCGTCACCTCAAGCCATCCCAGGGTGCTGCCGAAGTGGCTCAACAACAACGGATGTCCTCTGAACAGGAGGGCACTCCACAGTGGATCTATCCATTGTGGCGTGATGCGTTGGAGTAGACCGATGAGGCGGACCACATGATGAATCCACCAAAATTCAAGGCTGACTTGGAAACAGACCTCTACCGCCTTAAACCAGAGAGGCAAGAAATGGTCGTCAGGGGATTCGATGAGACTAAACGGGTGCCGTCTGGAGTCGAAGGGGCTCGAATAGGTGGAAGACGTGCTCCAAGTCCACTCCGGTGTCGAAGAGCCATTTCGCATGGCTTGAAATGGATGTCTCAACGCATGAATCAGATATTCGATAACCCCTTTCCCCTTTGGATTTTGGTTTCCGATAAACATCCGGATGGAGATCCGTTCAACTGGCCCGTATCGGGACTCAGCCATTCGAGTGAGGAGGGAGGTCATGGAGGGTAGACTCGACGCTCCACAGATCACTATCCGATCGACAGGTGGATAGGAGGCCATGAGTTGGGCGGCTGTCTCGAGATAGCCGGGGTCATCTCCCAAATCGGCATAATGGAGGCCATGTTCAAGGGCGAGCCGCAGCGGATGGAGGGGGTGAGCACTGAACGGGCCCGCACAATGAAAGACCGCATGCGCACCGTCCATCAGACTCCGCACCTCACTCCGACATTGAACATCACCCCATAAAGGAGAGACGGAAGGCTTGAACTCTTGAGCGAGGGCTATGGCTTGCTGTTTGGTTCGACAGACCGCCCCGATATTGAGTCCATCCAGAGTCGCGAGTCCCTTGATGATTCGCCGACCGAATACCCCGTTTGCGCCAAAAATGAGTAATCGGCAGGGTGCGGTTTGAGAAAAACGCATGGCTGAATGGTCGTCACGCATTTGTTTGTGGACCGCACAGCTTCAATAGGAGCTGTCCGCGAAGCAGGCCGAACGTCTAGCGAAAATGACGGTCAAATTCTGAGGCATAGGTCCGTCCTAGAGCGTTGGCCTTCTGATCGAGCCAGTCGCTCAGCCGAGTGGTTCCTCTCGGTCGGTCTTTCGCAACAAGGAGATTGGCCATCAAGGCCCCCAGTTCGTCACGGGTCAGAACGACATCATCGACCAACAAGCCGATCACTTTGAGAAGCGCCAGAGACACGCTGGGACTCGCGTGAAAGAGAAGCGTTCTGCTGCCAATCTTTTGAGCGATCAGCTGCACCATTTCCTTGAATGTGAACGTATCAGGGCCTGCCGCATCTATGGTTGTGTTCTCAGGAGTCCGGGCTCCTTCGACCGCAAGTGTCGCCACGTCTTCGACAAATATGGGCTGCAGGCGGTAGTCGACCGGTGCGGGAATGGCAAAAATCGGAAACCGTCTCAGGAGCCATGCAATGTTGTTGACGAGGATTTCTTCTTCGCCGCCAAACACCAAAGTTGGCCGGATGATCGCATAGGGCAACTTTGATTGGCGAATGGCCTTCTCGAGCACGGCCTTCCCTCTGAAATAGGGAAACGGTGCTTCTTCGGATGGATTCGAGACGCTCAGGTGAACAATCTTTCGAACACCGGCCTCCTCAGCTGCCTTGATCAACTGTTTGGTATTTTCGACAGCGCTATCGAACGAGACCGTGTCGTAATCAAAACGGACCCAGTAGGTGTTGAAGAGCGTTGTGGCTCCCTGAAGGCAGGTGACCAGGGCTTTTTGGTTCTCGAAATTCCATGGCGCAATGGTGATCTGCTTGCCAAATGGGTTGGGGCGATTGGGATGGCCCGTCAGGATGAGGACCTTCTTTCCCTCCGCAACAAGTCGTCGCGTGATGTATTTGCCTATATAGCTGAGTCCCCCTGTCACAATATTCAGTTCAGGCACTGAGTCCTCTCCCAGAAATACGGTGGCTCTCCGGCTCCGATTCAAACCTTTTTAAACATTTGTTTTTGGACCAGCTGGAAGGATACGTCAAAGCTCAGGATAAATCGACATCTGTGGTTCTGAACTGGAGAGAGGTTTTTGATCCTTGGACATGGAATTGCTATCTCAAAGTAATTCCGAACGTGAACGTTCTTTCTTCTATACCGTCAGGGGAATCCGATCCGACATCAAGCATCGGCCTTGGGTTGTGATAGATTTGTGATAGAAATAGGAGCAAAGGGTAGAATCGACAAGAACCAATAGAATCACTGTAAGCGAGCTAACCGCTTGGTCAGCAAAAGAAATGGGGAAACCAGGTTGCAGATCAAGCCGTTAGAGAAACTGCCCTATTTACACTCTTAATCAGCGGGCCGTAGGTTCGACCCCTACACGGCCCACCAATATCAACCACTTACCGTTTCAGGTTCCCTGCCGACAGAGCCGGCTATGATGAAGTAAGTTACCAGCTTGATCCGATCCAGCACTTCTATACCACCCCGAAAATTTTCCGGATAGTGATGGGGATATCGCTGTGCTGTGTCATCGTAGGTGACTTATGCCACAACAGCCGCTCCACCTCAAAACTCGCAACATCCAATTCAAAATTCCACATCGCGACCTGCCGGAGCCTTATTCGGTAGTACTTCGCAGGGAGGGTCAATCAAGTGCGGAACATCTGTCGAGCGCGCTCTATCAGGACCCGAACCAGAAGCACGCTTTGGTTTGACAGTCTTGGACCTGACCTCTAAGTTTACAAAAGGCTGCACTAGTTTGAGCTGTGGCACTAATTGATCAAGGTTCATATTGGTGAGCATGCTTCAACGAAGATCGCCAACCGTTCATTCCATCCTTCCACCGTCAAGAGAAATTCCCCGCCGACCTCTTGGGAAAACTGGCGTTGAAGTGTCCGTTCTCGCCCTAGGAGGTGCCCACTTAGGTCGCATTGACTGTGAAAAGAACGCCATCAAGCTTATCCATGAAGCAATAGCTGCCGGGCTCACCTTCTTTGACAACGCTTGGGAATATCATGACGGACGTAGTGAAGACTGGATGGGGAAGGCTCTCGTTGGTCGACGGCACAAGGTCTTCGTCATGACCAAGGTGTGCACTCATGGCCGCAACAAAAAGCTGGCTTTCAAGCAACTCGAGGAATCCTTGCGGCGCCTACGAACAGACTACATCGATCTCTGGCAGATTCACGAGGTGATTTACCCTGATGAGCCTCATCAGCATTTTAGTCCAAACGGAAGTATCGAAGCATTGATGGAGGCAAAGCGTCAAGGCAAGGTTCGCTTCGTCGGATTTACGGGTCATAAGGATCCCGCAATCCATCTGAAGATGTTGCAGTATGGCTTCCCTTGGGATACTTGCCAACTACCACTGAACGTGTTTGATGGCACCTTTCGAAGCTTTGAGCGTACCGTCTTACCTGAGCTGATCCGGTTGAGTATCGCTCCTCTTGCGATGAAGACCCTGAGCGGCAACGGAGATCCTATCAGGCAAGGCATACTCACGGCGGAGGAGGCGTTACGTTATGTCCTCAGTCTTCCAATTGCCTCTGTCGTCAGTGGAGTTGATTCACTGGAAGTGTTGCACCAGAATGTCAGGATAGCGCACCAATTCACCCCTATGACCGAAGACGAGATGGAGGCCCTGAGGCGGCGGGTCGAATCTTACGCAACGGATGGGCGATTTGAAGGGTTCAAATCCTCGGACATTTATGACAGTGCAATAGGGAGAGAGCAACACAGAGAGAGGGCAGCTTAAATTTTCTCCTTTTGCCCGGTCCTCTTCAGCTGTTGGTCGTTGGTGCTCCGTTTCATCACTACACGGCCCACCACATAATCAATCCACGAGAGAAGGCTCGCTGCCGATGGAGTGATGGCTCATGATCCTCATTCCCCGCTGGCGCGAGAGTACGATCTGAGGGTTCGTCGCACGAGGCACCATGCGACCCCTATCGCGAGCGTAAGAAGAACCAGCAGTGTCACCACAACCAGTGTTCGATGCATCAAAGGGGAAAGCTGGTTCCATTCTTCTCCGCCGATGTACCCGATTCCAATAAAGCTCGTCGACCAGATCAAGGCTCCAGTATAGGCAAACCGGGCAAATACCGTCGGAGGAAGCAGCGCGGCGCCCAAGATCAAGGCGCCAAGGTGACGGAGTCCGGGGATGAAATAGGCCACGAGAAGGGAATACCTCCCCCAGCGTTCAACCCATTGCTGCGCTTTGGCCAGGTGGTCTGGTCGAAGGTGAAACAGGTAGCCGAATTTGAGGAGTGCGGGAAGCCCGACAAACCGGCCGAGCGCATAGCTGATGGTAATGCCGCTGGCACTCCCCAAGAAGGCGGTAACCACCGCCGGCTCAAGCTGCAGCGTCCCTTTGAAGCTGAGATAGCCGACGAAAATGAGTAATGACTCGTCTGAAATTGGGAGACCCACGATGCCCAGCATCAGCAGAGTGAAGATCGCTCCGTACCGGTAGCGGCCAATCCAATCGAATCCAGCTTCCATGACAAGCCCTAGCTATGCTCTGGTGTCATCTCAAGACCAGAGCCTTTCCTTGGAAAGCGAAGGGAAGCCATCATAGATCTCGCCTTTGAGCAGGTGCGACCATTACGACACGATAGATCAGGCTGAGGTTCACCAGGCCAGATTTGCCAGAATGCTGTGTTCTAACTGGAACCTTTAACTCTTGGCTTTGCGATCAGGGTTCACGGCCAGATAATCCTTGATGAACTGATCCGTTTTTTGGAGAACTTGGGTCTCGATATGCTTGACATTGTCATCGGCGACCGTGCTGATCGACCCAAATTTCATCCAAGTCACGGCGGAGAGTTCTGCTCCTTCTCGGCTTTCCAGGCGAACACGTTGCGTCAGATACATGTCGATGGAGTAAAAATAGCGGCCGATGCGATCATGGAGCGTATCCACTCGAATCATCAGTGTTGCCGCAGTCGGAGTTTTGAGTCGCTCGCGTTCGGTCACTACACTCACCCCCGCCTTCTGAAGGCGCTGCTTGATGTCTTTTTGGAGAGCACTTGTCTGAAGCCCTAACTGTTCAATCTCAACATCCAAAGGATCGACGAGAACCTCCACTCCCGTCACCCCCTTCAACGCCTCAAGATCAGGAGGTTCGGCAGGTTGCTCGGCAAAACCCGTGGTTGAGGCAAGGACGATTGTGATGACCCCCACACTCAGAAGGAGAGAGGGGATACGGAGCGGTACGTACGCGAGATGATTCATGGTCATGCCTCCTTCCCAATTCGTAAATATCCTACGCCCCTTGTTCGCCTCTGTCAGCCTTGACACCTTTCTACAGACAGCCTAGCCTTGCGTCGACAGCAGACAATCCGGTCGTATCCATCGTTGTGGCTCACAAATCGAAACAGAATGTTGCTCGATGGGGAGAACCAGCGCACCTCACATGCCTGATCGGAAGGAAGGCTCTTATGGACCTCCGCCGCCACCAGCGCTTTCCTGTGCATTTTCACAGCATGCTCTCTGGTCCCAAGCTTAGCGAATCGACTGGTACCATCGTAAACCTGTCGGAGGGTGGCTGCTGTGTCGAGACCAAGAGCCAGGTATATACAGGTATTCAATTGGCCCTGCGCCTTCACGTGCCTGGCGAAGAAGCGCCAATCCGTGTCGAACAGGCGGCGGTACGCTGGACCCGCGGCCACGAATTGGGTGTGGGCTTCATCACCCTGACTCCACCACACAAGGAACGATTAAGCCACTTCCTCGAGCGATTAAAGCGAGAGCAACAGGCTTGAAAATCACCCTTTGATGCCGAACAGGAACTGCTTAACCCTGTGGAGTGCTGTATTCGTCTTATGGACGCTCCCCGCTGAGACAGCCGCGTTGAGAAGCCAGGTCGACACCGTTCTAGACGGTAATATTCTCGATGTCTTCCACCAGGGCAAGACGAAACGGATACCGATTAACGGGATTGACTGTCCCGAAAAGGGTTAAACCTAGGGGGAACAAGCGAAGTACGTTATCTCCGACATACTGGTCGGGAAGGAAGTCCTGCTCAATACCTACGGCCCCGACAAGAACGGGCGGAAAATTGCCGATATGCTCCTGCGGCATGGCACCAACGTCAGCTTTAAGTTCGTCAAAGAGGGGTACTGTCGGTGGGATCGAAAATATGCGCCGGGGAACAGGAAATTCGAAAAGCTGGAACAAGAAGCCCGGCAGGGCAAGAAGGGATTGTGGGCAGAATCCAACCCGGTGCCTCCGTGGGAGTGGCGAAAGAAGAAGAAGTAACCCGGTAGTCTTATCGGTCGACGAATTTCATTCGCTCTGAGCAGCTGGCCCACGCTCATCACAGCAGACCTCATCATCTTTCATACGCTTTTCACCGGCACCCCTACGCCTGTTCTGTGCAAGATCCTCAATATGTTATCAGCTTATTTTCAATGGCTTCCGGCGTTAGCGCTCCAGAATTATCCCTAGATGCTCACATCTTAAATTATTAGTAATACAATCGTAACACTGGGCCCTTATCCTTCCCTTCGAACTCCCGATGTTCTCACACTCTCACTGCCGCCGTGAATCGATAACTGTGGTGGTCACATGACAACTTTCTCCTTGAAAAAGATCTTGATTGTCGAAGATGAAGAAGACATCGCGCAGCTGGTGAAACACTATCTCGAAAAAGAAGGGTTTCGAACAGCGATCGCCAAAACGGGAATCGAAGGCCTCAGGTCCATCAAGAGCGAATTCCCCGACATGGTCATTCTGGATCTGATGCTCCCGGAAATGGACGGGCTGGAAGTCTGCAAGAAAATTCGGAGTCTTCCGGACACGGTCATGCTTCCTGTCCTGATGTTGACCGCAAAAGCCGAAGAGTCTGACACCATCATCGGCCTTGAACTGGGAGCCGATGACTATGTCACCAAACCATTCAGCCCCAAGGCGTTAGTATCGCGAGTCAAAGCCTTGTTCCGCCGATTGGAGCGCGCCGATGATTCAACCCAATCCTCTTACTCCTACGGTCCGTTGCTCATGGACCTCTCACGGCATGAGGTTTTGATTGACGGGCAGGAGATTCCTTTGACGACGAAGGAATTCGGATTGCTCGAACATCTCCTGCATCAGCCCGGTCGGGTGTTGACCCGCGACGTGCTCTTAAATGCGGTGTGGGGCTACAATTACTACGGTACGACCAGAACGGTCGATGTCCACATTCGTCGGCTCAAGCAGAAACTCCCTTTCCTGAATGAGGCGATTCTCTCCGTCAAATCACTTGGGTATAAGCTCAAATACATCAACGCATCCGAATGATTCCCTTATAAACCTTGGTTGTAGCTCGCGCCGCGGTATCGAGTAAGCCCGCTTATATCCCCGCTCGATTGTGTTGAATTTCTGTAACGTCCGCCATCAATACCTCATCCCAAATTAACCCCCGTTTCACGAGGAATTTACCCTTCTGTTACATGGCCACGCCAGGCTTAGAGAGGCGACCCATGATCTACAGGAGGGAACGAATATGGCTGCTCAAACCGTAGAGCAAGGGCATACATCCAATCTATCGGTCACGCTTGCGAAATCGGCCTTTGAAGTACGGGAGGCCCAACGACTCCGCTATCAGGTCTTCGTAGAGGAATGTGGCGCTCGTCTGGAGTCGCCCACAGTGGGGATCGATGAAGATGAGTTCGATTCCTCCTGCGAGCATTTGATTGTCCGCGACCAAGACACCGATCAGGTCGTCGGCACCTATCGAATCTTGACGTCATGGAAGGCGAAGGAGTTGGGTCGATTTTATTCCGAAAGCGAGTTCGATCTGACCAAACTTCGTCCATTGCTCCCCCGGGTCGTCGAGGTCGGACGATCGTGCATCCACCCCGACTATCGACGTGGAGGCGTCATTACCTTGCTGTGGGCCGGGTTGGCTCGTTTCATGCTGACCGGCGGATATGAGTACCTGATGGGCTGCGCGAGCATCAGCCTGGCCGATGGCGGAAGCAGTGCGACGGAAGCGTACCTCAGCTTGCGAAGAGAACATCTGAGCCCGGAATATTGGCGAGTTACACCTCATCGTCCGTTCCCCGTCGCACCAGGCATCGTCGTCGGCAAGCCGATCCTCCCGCCACTCATCAAGGGATATGTCCGGTTAGGAGCCTATATCTGCGGAGAGCCGGCATGGGATCAACAGTTCAACACCGCCGACCTCTTCATGTTACTGCCGATGTCGCGAATGGACCAGCGATACGCGCGCCATTTTATGGGAACCACATGTCTCGCCCAACCCTCAGCCGCATAAAGCAAGCAGGCCGAATACTCCGCCTGGTCAATCACCTGGCGAAGGGCGTTCTCCTCGTGTGGATCGTCTTCCCTCACGTCAACTCAACCCAACGCGACGCCATCATCGTCGAGTGGTCGCAAGAGATGCTGGGGATCTTACACGCACGTCTCCGATTGTTAGGCGACGTTCCTCCAGTGACGCTGTCTTCGGTGCTCTTTGCAGCCAACCATATCTCTTGGCTGGATATCTTGGCCATCAACGCTTTCCGGAGAGTCCGATTCGTGGCAAAAGCTGAGGTTCGGCAGTTGCCGATCGTCGGCTGGCTTGCCGCCCGAGCGGGGACGACGTTTATCCGTCGATCGCGCAGCTATGAGTTGACCCGTGTGGCCAAGACAGTCAGCCGTTCATTGCGCAAAGGACACTGCGTCGCCCTGTTCCCGGAGGGCACGACGTCCGACGGGACCTCCCTACGACCGTTTCATTCGGGATTGTTCGAATCCGCGATCGATGCGGAGGCCACTGTCTGGCCGGTGGGCCTTCGTTACCCGGGGCCTGACGGGACAGCCGACGTTGGGGCGGCTTTCCTCGGTGAAGATTCCCTGATCGCTTCGATGCTTCGCATCGTGGCTCGACCTGCAACGGAAATCCAGATGTGGTTCGCTCCGCCGTTAATTGCCGCCGGCTCGACTCGACGGGAACTCGCTCAGCAAGCGGAGGATGTAATCGCACGATGGGTCGAGGGCTCTCGCGGTCGGGCCGATGTCCCAGCCAGACTCCATATCATGGTAACCGATCCATGCTCCCCTCCGCTCTCCACCGCTTGATTTCTCTCTCGCCTGACGGCATGATTTTGCATCCGTTCCATCATGTCTCCAACCACACGACTCCGGCACGGCCGCCACTCAACGACGAGTATCGCGCTCCTGTTCACAGTTTGCTTATCGTGCGTGTCCGCTTGCGCCGCACCGCGTGTTGAAGAGTTCGAATCCAGCATTGGCACCGCCACGCAAGACGAACTAATTCACCGGTTCGGCTACCCACAGCGCCTCAAGCAAGCATCGAACGGAACTGAGATTTGGGACTATGAATTCCTGGCCGGACGATCTCGATGTGTCGGCTACCGCGTGCATTTCGATCAAGACCGTCGATCTCAACGATGGGAGCCCCGCGACTGCCAGAATGACAAACGCTAGGCGTACCTGTATCCAACCTATGACGGCAGAGAAGCGGTTCGCACAGATCAATGGGAGGCTAAAATTTGGATTTCGACGGCGTCTGAGCCGCTTCTTTCCCCGTGAGGCTCGCATCGAGGGGTTCTTTGATTTGCAATCCGATGTCTTGCAATGCCTTGCCATACATCGCGCAATATTCCCGTGCACGCACCGGTGTCTGTTCGTACTTCTCTAGACAGGCCCGATACGACTTCATCAGCAGCGTCGCTTCATTGTAGACCGCCGTGGCCGCTTCTTCCTGCCGGAACTGCTGGCATTGTATGGCAGCTTCCCGATCGAGCAACGTCTCGCCAGGCATTTTCCCACACGTGATGTCGATGTACTTCTGCGGCCGCGCACAACTTGCTGCGATAAAAGCCAGTGCACAGGATATGACGATACTGCACAACCCCTTGAGCATGTGCTGCATTGGAATCCCTTTGGCAGTTAATACCGATCCCCCGGAACAGCCGGGGCGCACGCTTCCACCCTGGGCATCCTCATCCTCGCTCCATTCCATTACACCCATGGTAAGGCCGTGTTACAAGTTCGTTAACTTCCTATGATTTAAACAACCACGCCGTGCGCAATACGCTCCGATCTCCCCGTTTTCATAGGGAATCGCCTCTTCTTGGCTTCCCATACCTGGGCAGACAAGTGTTACGCAGACTTGATCCGGCACTGATCGATCAGTGCGGCGGATCTTGTAGAAGTACTAGGAGAGTGAGGCGAAACCGATGCGCAACGCGCTCTCGTCGAACCGCAGTTCGCGAATCGTCCAATCAAAGCATCGGAGCACTCTTTTCCGAAGGGACACACAGTACGCACATCTTCAGTGCGAACTCAACAGACTTCGATCGATGCTCGCGCACGAAACCACGATGTCTCACTTGATTACGACAGAACCGGAACTGTTCGCCGATCCTACCGACCAGGCCGCTGCAGACCATGAACTCGATGTCTCATGGTCGGTCAAGATGCGCACTGTTGAAAAACTTCGTCGAATCGAACAAGCACTCATATCCCTGCGTGAACGTTCGTACGGGATCTGTCGTCGCTGCGGTCAAGAAATCCCCTGTGCCAGACTCAAAGTGCAGCCAGATTCGCTCTACTGTGTTCACTGTCAAACGATGCGTGAGCGTCGAGGGTTATAAGAGATGAGACACACCGCTATGGTGACTTACACAAGCCGAACAATGGGAGCAGTGTGCGAACGATCATAGACCAGCGGTTTCGAAGGCTGCGGTCTGGTCGCTGCGTGCACGTGCTGAGGTAGACAGCCCGCTTCCCTGAGGGCATCGCTCCAGCGAGCCCAGTACACGCCATACCAATCATACCGTTTGATGCCTGTCTCAGATTCGAATTCTATTTTCCGCAGTGGCGTGCCGCCGTTGGCCCGAGTGGTTCGTTTGATTTCCTGAAGAATGTACAACTTGGTCATAGAGATTCTCTCCTATGGTTGTACGCTTCACAGCATGGGGGGGGCGAATACTACTCCCTTTTCAATGTTTCTGCTACTACTATTTGCTCCCACTCTCCGAAGACCTCCGCATTAGGTCCGTGCTCTAGCTAGAGCAAATCTAAAACAAAGACCATCACCGTTATCGTGACGATGACTACTGTCAATGCGTGGTCAGGTGGCTTCGGTTCTTCCATCTATCTCGATACGTCCATCGTATGTTTCACTTCCCCGTTTCGTTTGTCTGCCAGAATACCAGAAGCATCTTTCCTTGGATGTAGGACAGATGTAGCTTTTCTTTGGCTTGTTTCGCTTCTTCTGGCAGAGCCATTTCTACCTGACCCATGCGCAAGGACTCTCCCTGCGGATCTCGCGCAATTGAGACAGAAAGAACAGAACCAAAGGGGACGAGTAGAACCTTGAGATCTTGTTCAGTGAAGGAGGACGGAAATCCATCGACAATAAGCTTGGTTTGCAACGTACCCCCAGTAATGAGCTGTAGCGACCAAAAACTAATGGAAATCGACTTTATTGGCTTTGAGCTTGGAGAGGATTTTGCCCACTGAGTGGAACAGTTTCTGAAGATAGTAGAACGATCCTACTAACTAGCGATAGTCAGGTGGCAGGAGCTGCGCGGATACTTATCGAGACGCCGATTCAAACGTTGGTATGCGACCCGGTTGTACGCCTTCCTGCCTTTCATCGGCAACTATCTCGGCCTTCGCCTCGAGGACGTGACCGGACCGTCCGTCGATATATACCTTGAACTGTCTTCCAGCATTGAGGAGTTTCACGCGCCACACCACCCGTTCGTCGACTTCTTTCAGTTTGGCATCAAACACCGTTCCGCCGATGCTCGACAGTGCCACATTAATAGCCCGCTCGATCGTGACGGAACAGGTGCTGATCAGAGCGACGGTTTTCTTCGCTTGCATCACTCTGTCATGATTATGCTTCATCAGGCTCCCCTCCTCACGCCGAGCACGTAACCGTTATTCTATACGATGGGGTGAAACTGCAGTTCTCCGCCTTGCAGGCAAGGAAGTGTAGTCTTGCAGTCCAAGAAGTTCCACTGAAAAATATGCCCAATTAATAGGCACAAACTGGGGACTGAGGCGCGGCGTATCCACGGCCTGTAACCTGGATGAGGATTCCATATTCCACAATATGCTGTGGGTGCATCTCACAACTCCCCATTGTGATGATTGAATCCTTAAAATCGTGAGGGACCTCCCGCTTGTTAACAAAAACGTAACAATATGCAAATACTTTTGTAACAGTTGCGCCATAGGTTAGTTAATTTATTCCATGGTCTCCACCCGAGGACCAAGTGGAAGGAAGGCGATGCTCCCACGCTTATTCAAGTGCCTGAGACGGAGGAGTGGGCAAATAACGTCGGATATCATTTAGCATCGATTCGAGAATTGTCTCGCGAGATTAAGCGGTTCGGTGAATACCCACGGAGCGAAGTTCGAACCTGATAGAATGACGTTCACCTTTACCACCCCCGGAGATGCTGTCATGCCAGCCGCACGCACAGCGAAGCTCATTATCAATAAGGGAACGTGTTATGCCATGTTTGCGTATGATATTGGATCGTCCATCAACCTAGAGGAGGCAGACCGCCGCATTACGGCCGGAACCGAACGCGGACGGCTGCGTCATAAGGCCAGGGCTCCACAGTACTTCGACTACCGCCCGGCCCCCCTTCGGTTGACGCAGGAGGGCGCTTCCCTCACGGTGGGCTCCTATTCATCAAGTCCAACCGTCGAAGTCATGGTGTTTGACTTTGGAGCAGTCAGTATCACGTATCGATTCGCGTTGGATGGTCCCTTCGACGGATTGCTCGACCTCAGTGAGTCGCTCTATGAGAACGAGCAGTTGCTGGCAGAGTCGCGCGCGCGAGTCGAACAACTGGTCCAAGCCATTCATCCGACGATCGAACGGCCTCGGATCGCCGCTGAGGTTGAGGATTACCTTATCTTCTCCATTGAGGCCTGTTCGCCATCACAGGGACCGCCGCTGTGGACGACCAGGGAGATGACACTTGCCCGCATTCTGCGTGGTGAACGGACTCCGCTCTCGGACCAGGAAACACGCGATGCTCTCTCCTGTCGGATTTCGTTTGGGATCGAAGACGCAGCCCTCATCGACTGGCATGCCGCGGTGTTGGTCGGGAAGGACATGGACGATGTGCGTGCTGTGTTGGAATTTGCCAACGTCGAGTTGCTGGAGATGCGGATACTCGATGAACAGCTCGATCAGGCGTTAGACCAAGGCTACGAGGCACTCTCCCGCAGACCGGGACTCTTGTCCCTCCCTGGCTCTTACGACAAAGATACGACTCGCATCGCACAACTCCAGGTCGACGGGGCACTCCTCTTCGAACGAGTCACCAACACATTGAAACTCTTGGGCGATCAATACCTGGCGCGCGTCTACCGTCTCGTCTCTCAGCGATTCCACTTGGAGGCATGGGACGCAAGCATCATGCGGAAGCTCCAAACTTTGGAGAGCATCTACAGCAAAATGTCCGACCGCGCTGGTACTCGCCGGATGGAACTCCTGGAATGGATCATCATCATCTTAATCGCTGTGTCCATCGCGCTGTCCATCTTTCCGTTAAGCGGACATTAGCCTAAACCCTATCGAAAAGGATGGCTTGCAATGACCGACTCGAGCACCCGGTCATTTCTTTCTACCTTGCTGTTTTGCCTGAGTATCTGCTGGGTCATGTGGGCAGCAGCCTGCGCAAGCGGTGTTGACCAAACACAAAGCGGCGCTGACCAGACACAATGGATTCGAATCGGGATGACCACAAAAGAAGAAGTGGTCGCACGCTACGGCGAACCTGACTTCGTGGAGATGAGAGCAGACGGAGCCGTCGCAACCTATCGTCCGACCGCCTCGAAACAATCCGCACCGCGTGTCGAAATTCCGACGGTTCAGCCCGGTCCATTTGGGACCGCGACCACGAAAATGCAACCGGTCGAGCCCGGACTTGGCGCAGAGGGCGTCGCCGGCGGCAAGCACGCACGGATCAGAAAAGAAATCCGCATTCGGTACGACGCACAGGGTACCGTGCAGGAAGTGATGGAATAGCGACCGACCCGAGTGGCTTGGCTAGGCTACATCGCGACGGAGCAGGCGGGTTCGGTATCCCTCATAGTCTGGCACGAGCCGTTGATACGCCTGCGGCATTAAAGAAGACGAAATCAAGAAATCCGCCGAGGCTCTGTTGCAGGCGATCGGAATATTCCAGACCACTGCGATGCGGAGCAGCGCTTTCACATCAGGATCGTGCGGGTGCGGCTCCAGCGGATCCCAAAAGAAAATGAGGACATCAATCTCGCCCTCACTGATTTTCGCACCGATTTGTTGATCGCCCCCCAGCGGCCCGCTCTGCAGCCGCGTCACAGGAATCCCGAGTTCCCTTTGGAGCAACTTCCCTGTGGTTCCGGTCGCGACGAGCCTGTGATGACTGAGTGCCTCACGGTTGAACTTCGCCCAGGCGAGGAGATCTTGTTTCTTGTTGTCATGGGCCACAATGGCCACGGTTTTCTGCGCGGCCATCGGTACGATGTTGTCCTTCATACGACACCCCTTTCGACAGCAAGTTGGCAAGGATTCGTTCTCCGGCCAGTATGGCAGGTCCGTGTTACAGGTTTGTTGCGGATCTCTGGGCGCTGGCGAATCAACGGGGTAAAAGGAAGCCTTCAAGACTACGTGGCCGGTGATGAATTTACGTACCAGTAACAAGTTTCTAACCACGGTGCAATCTCGGCTTGGTAGAGTCACGCTAACGTAAAATACATCAAAAGGAGGAGCACAGATGGTAACTGTCGGTCAATTGATGAAGAAGGATCTGGTCACGGTGGACTCCGGCACCTCGGTCATAGAGGCGGCCAAACTGATGAAGGCCTGCAATGTCGGGAGCGTGCTAGTCTCCCGTCAAGAGCGCATCGTCGGTATCGTCACGGAATCGGATATCGTCAAGAAGGTCATTGGATCAGATCGTGGTCCCTACTTTGTCCCTGTTGAAGAAATCATGAGCAGTCCCGTTGTCGGCATCGAAGAGCGTCGCCCCATTACGGAGGCCGCCGATATGATGAACAAGCACCGGACGAGGCACTTGGGCGTGACCAAAGGCGGGACGCTCGTCGGAGTCGTGTCGGTCAGAGACTTCCTGAAGCCTGTGTCCATCGACGAACTCTAGCTGTCGATTCTCTCACACCACCGATTCTCCTCTCCTCGGCTCTGCTGTACGAAGCGCGGCGCGCAAGAGACGAAGGCTTTCTTTTTCGATCCTGAGCGAAGGAAATTGAAACGAGCTTTCGGCTTGGCTAGGCGCGGAGCTTATAGCCGATGCCCCTGACGGTCACGATGAACGTCGGACGGGACGGGTTCCGTTCGATCTTCTGCCGTAGGGAATGAATGTGGACATCAAGGGCATGCTCTTCGAGGGCATAGCCTTCTCCCCACACCCGATTGAGCATCTCCTGGCGGGAGAAAACGCGCGAGGGTGATTCGAGGAACTGCTTGAGAATCTGGAATTCCTTTGGAGTCAGATCGACCGGACGGCCGTCGACTCTAACTTCGTGGCGACCGAGGTCCAGCCGAACATTCCCCGCACTATACAGGACGTGTGACTCCGCACGAGCATCCCGACGTCGAAGAATCGCGCGAGCCCGCGCGACCAGTTCACGGACGCTCTGACCACAGACAATGAGATCGACGTCATGGTCATAGTCCTGTATGCATTCCTCTTCCGAGCAGGAGTTGCTGTTTTCTTGTACGGCTACGATGGGGACTGCGTTCAGCCCTCGCAACTGGCGGAAATTCGTGATCGCGCCGCTCTGACGGTCAAGGATAATCAAGGAGGGGACATTCGTCTTCGCCTCAGCGAGGGCCGCGGATTCCGTAGTCACGGTCGTGCTGCGGTAGCCGCTCGTCTCTAACGCCTTCTTCAGCGACTGCGCAAAAGACTCCGATTTCATGAAGATGAGAACTGAGTCGCGGACACCGACCGCGGAAGGCTTGACCGTCAGCATAATAAGGCGACATGCTAGAACGCGACGGGGAACATGTCGTTAGGACCGTGTTAATTGTCCGTTAAATTGAAAATACGTCGATGGCGTCAGACCTTCTTCGGTCGGGGCGAGTTAACCTGGAGTTAACAATTCATTGATCTGCCGGCAAAGAAAACCCAGTAGGCTGAATGGGATAGAGACTCTGGAAGGGATTGTTGATGAACGCAAATCGGTTGAGAACACGACAGATAGGGTTAGGACGGCTCATCCTCTACGGCTTTTCCCCTGCTTTAGTTGGAGTCTGTATCCTCCTGGGACTGAGTTTTGCTCTGCCACCTCAATCGTCCGGGCAGTTGAAGCCACCGCTGGACCCCCAAATCCCCCCCTACCAGCCCGTCAGCAGTCTGACTGCTGGTGCGCTCTCGGTCGCAGGGTCGGAAACCATGGAGCCATTGACAAAATCGTGGGCCAAAGACCTCCAACAGCTGTATCCCGGCTTGGCTATCAAGGTCGAGAGCAGAGGATCAGAGACGGGATTGGCTGCCCTGCTGGAAGGGAAAGCCCAGATTGCCGCGATGTCTCGGCGCATGAACCAACAGGAAATCGTCGAATTCAAGCGGGAGTTTGGCTACGAACCGGTCGAAGTTCCGGTCGCGGTGGATGCGCTGGCCGTCTTCGTCCATATCGACAATCCGATCGAAGGACTCTCCCTCGACCAACTTGACGCGATGTTCTCGAAAGAGCGTCGGCGAGGGCTGCAATACCCCATCAACACGTGGGGAGAGGCGCTGCTCCTCGATGAAGCATGGACCAACGCTCCGGTTCATCTCTACGGAAGCAACGGAAATTCCGGCACGGCCTCGTTCTTCAAGGAGCACGTGTTGAAGGGAGCACCGACCAAGGACACCATGACGGTGGTTGCCGGCTCCGCCTCGGTGGTTGTGGAACTGGTGAAGGATCGGCTCGGAATCGGAGTCAGCGGAATCGGCTATCGAATTTCAGGCATCCGTCCCGTCCCTATCGCCTCGGTCCAAGGAGGTCGATATGTTCAGCCAAGCTTTCAATCTGCAATGGACGGCTCGTATCCTTTGAGACGGAACCTCTATCTGTATATCAATAGACCGCCCAAGATTGCCGCCCCTCCCTCACTCAGCGAATATGTCAAGTTCGCGCTCAGCCAACAGGGCCAACAAATTGTCTTGGCTCACGGATACTTTCCCCTTCCGACCACTGAGCTCAATCGGCTGACCAAGTTATGGACGACCCCCGTGCGAGCCGCTGCCACGGACCAACCAGCTAAAACCCACGACTAGGTCCCGTTGACGGCACCACCGTTTCATGTCAGCGTGTAGGAGCTGGTCCTACCATGAACCGACTCATCCGCTATGCTCTCTGTGTTTCCATCACCACGGGACCGATCGTCGCGTGTAGTCCTACTCAGTTCACTACCGTTACGATCTATGAGACACCCGCCAGATACGTCCGGTTAGAGTTTGATCGGACTGTCAAAAAAGGAATGGAGCACTCGCATCCGATCTCACTCACACCCGAACAGGTTGCTGCCGTCCTCGGGGGAGTGCGGATCGATGAACCACTGGCGAAACTCCCTGTGTATGATGACATGAGCGTACCCCGTGTCCATCAGGCCTTCACCGACGCAGAAATCGCATTCCTTGCCCCGCTTCTGGCGCAAGCTCTGAGTCAAGCGACCCCGGAAGAAGTCGTGACCTTCTATCACACTCGAGACCTGTCGGCCCTTTCTCGAGAAGTCACATCCGGAGGAGTATTCGTGCAAGGCGATGAACTACACCTGATTCTCGCGAATTATCGGTCGCATACCCACTATAAGGCCGATTATGGCACTGCTGAAACCCAGGATGACCGGCTCACACCGATGCAATCGCTGGCGCCTCAACGCGGCCGCCTCGGTTTTGTACCGTACTCGGCGCAACGAGAACGATCATCTGGAATCTGGGAGAAGCTCTTTCAATACGACCATCGTGAGCTCACGATTTTGTATAAGCAATTGCCGCCGCGTGCACTGACCCAGGCAGGGTCTCCCCCATAGCACGAGCAACCGGCCGTCGCAGATTTTCAGAAATTCCATTGCAGTTGGAAGCGGAGCAAGTTGCCGGTTTGAAGTTGATAGGGGGTCTGCGTACAAGCGATTCCACTGCCAGCACCAGAACCGCAAGATGCTCCGGGAATCGCAGGAAGCTGCGAAGGATCATCCGACGTGCGCTGCGTCCAGGAATAGGCGACGGTCAACTCCAGCGCTGCGTTAAATTGATACTCTAATCCGAATTCGGTCTCACGCACGCTATAACGAGGCGCATTGTTTTCAAACTTCTTCCCGCCGAAATATTCTTGCCATCGAATATAAGGGAAGATACTCAGACAATAGGTATCACATTGGTAGTTGTAATAGAGCTGCAGATACCCGCCGCGCAAACTGCCGACCTCAACCTGGGTTCGCTCTGTGTTCAATTGAGGCCCTCGTCCGATTGTATATTCTCCTTGAAGGCCGAACGGTTGCGGAAACACGACAAAATGCCAGGCTACCCGCTCATCGAGATAGTTCCCGTTATTCGTGATAAACGGAGACACCGGCACGGGAGTAATGATGTTGGAATTTGGAAAGACCGGAGTGGTTGAGACCACATACTGCCCTGTATACGCATCCATCCCGATCTCGACGACCTGCCCATTCGAAAACTCATGCGGATAGGACGAATGAACAATGACATGTTTGTTCTTGTTGAGTTCCGTCGTGTTACTCAGATTCGAGTTGCCATTGTAGACGCCGAGACCGAGCATTCCATAATCACCTGATCCCTTGAGTCCGCTCTCGGCAAGACGCCGAAAGCGTTCGCGAATGATCGTCGGGCTGTAGTAGAGAAAGAGCCCGACATCCCGCTCATTGAGTTGCGCGCTGTTGATCGCATCGGTACGGTCGAACGCAAGGCGGTTTTGGCTTGATTGCAGGGTCTCGAATCCAAAGGGCACCTTCGACTGCCCGGCCCTGATCCGCCACTCCTTGTTCGGGGTCAAGTAGAGATCGGCATAGAAATCGCGTAACACAGGTGTATTATTCGTCCCCGTATTATTGTTATTTCCCATGGTCGATTGGGTGCCCGTACCATTGGCTGTATTGGTGCCGGTCATCTCCGCGAATTCTTCCTGCACATAGATAAAGACCCGATCATGCGGTTGTCCGCTCACGATTAACCGAGCCCGTCGCAAGGAAAACTGATCGTTCCGTCCTAGAGCCCGGTCACCTTGATCGTTGATAAGCAGGGAATTATTCTGAGTTTCAAACCGGAACTGTGCATATCCTCGAATGCTGATTTTTTCGTACCATCTCTCTCGAACCGGGACATCTCCTACACTCCTGCTTTCCTCCAGCGCCTTAGCCTGCTGCTTCTCTTCTTCTGCTTTCAGCTTCACCCACTGATCGATCGTGATCTGCTTGTTTTCGAGCAGAAAGTCTTCGAGGCTGCCCGCCTGCGCCGGCACCCAGGCCGCGACGAGTCCCCCGAGGGCCAGCAGTCCCATCCCTCCCAGTCTTCGACTGGTCCGTCCCATACAATCCCCTTCCATGCCTGCTTAGGAGAATGGCGGAAGGAGAATATGAAGAGACGATTACAGCCAAGTTACGGCTGTCTCCAGTCTCCGTTAACTCCCTGGATGCTGGGAACAGAATGAGGGCATCAATCCGGTTGCATGGACGAGCGAATCGAACACTACAGGGGGATTCGGAGGAGCTGTACCCAGCTTTTCGTCACGGAGCGGAACCAAGACCCGCTGAGAGGACTGACAAGTATGGAGGACCATGCCCTTGACGACGAAAGTTGACCAAGGCGGGCCGCTGTGTCAAGGAAGGTGGGGGCATCCTTCTGAAGGACCTTGTAATGCGCAAGCGCCTGCTCGGTCCATCCGAGCCGCTCATAGATACGAGCCAGCAAGTATCGGATCTGCCGGCGCTCACCATCTGTGCCTTTGTTGTCCTTCAACAATTGTCTTAACAACGCTGCCGCATCGTCCAGGCGATCCAGAGCCTTATAACAGAGTGCCGTCTGAACATCAGACCTCACCGCCATCGCCGGTTCCTGGCGGGCGTGATCGAAGCAGGCAATAGCCTGTCGATACTGCCTCGCTTCCTTATGGGCGAGCCCCTGTTGGTAGGATGATGTGGGTGCGCTCTCGTCCCTCACTTTCGGTTTCTGTCTCGTTGTGGTGGTCTTCTCCGCCGTTGCCGACAAAGCTTGTTCTATTTCCTTCTGTTCCGGCTCGGGCGTGGGCAAGTGTGCGAGCGACGAGGAGGTGAGAGGCAGAATCCCACTGGCTACCCGGTCTGTGGCCGACTGCATTACTAGACCCGCCGCGACCGACGAAGCTTCTTCTTTTTCCTTCTGCTCCGCCTCAGGCGTCAGCAAGTCTGCGACCGACGAGGAGGTGAGAGGCAGAATCCCACTGGCTGCCCGGTCTGTGGCCGCTCTCATCACCAGACCCGCCGTGACCACGCGTGCCTGTTCGGCAAAACCATAGGCCATTGAGACATCGCACACCTGGTTGATCAATCGTGCGTTACCACCAGCCAGCCGATGCACGACGCGACAGGCCAGCTCCGTCATCACGGCCCTGGTCATGCCGGCCACCACCAGTCGATGACGAACGTAACGGGGTGTCTCGCCTTCGTCAAACGGCTCGAGATGGTAATCGACCGAGATGCGCTGGGCGAATTGAACCAAATCACCTCGCTGCAATAAGGCCCGCAACCCGGGCTGACCTGAGAGAATGATTTGAAGGGACTGCCGTCGGCCATCGTTCAGATTCGACAACAGCCTGAGTTCTTCAAGCATGGCCGAACCCAGATTCTGGGCTTCGTCCACCACCAGCACGACACGCCGACGCTGCTCGTATTCGTGGGCAAGGAAGGCCGTGAACGTCCGGTACAGTTCAACACTGTCCATCCCTTTGCCATTCAAATTGAACGCCATCAAAACCCAGGGCATGAGCGACCCGAGACCAGCATGCGTATTCGACAGCATTCCGACTACGACCTGATGTTGTGATTGATCAAGGATGGCATTGAGCAGTGTGGTCTTGCCTGTACCCGGTTCCCCGGTGATGACGGTAAACACCGCTCGGTTGAGCAGCCCGTACTCCAACAGACTCAGGGCCAACTTGTGCTGTGTCCCGAGATACAGAAATCCCGGATCGGGAACCAGAGAGAAGGGGTTCGTTCGAAGTCCGTAGAACGATTCGTACATACAGAGGCTCTACCTCATCTCTCTTGTTCCACTGCTGTGGCACGTTTCACTTTGGACAAGCTCAGTTGGTCGCGGCCGGCTTTGTTCAGGACGGTTCCCAGAATCGGTGCCCCTCCCTTCAGCACCTGTATCGCTTGCTGGAGGTCGGGTCCCGAAGTTTTGCTGTCTTCCACAACGAGAAGCAACGCGTCCAGTCGTGGACTGAATGCCAGAACATCCGGTCGATCAAGCACGGGAGGGAGATCGAACACCACCACCCGCGATGGGTATCGATGCTTCAGCTCCTTCACAAGTGCGGTCATGCGTGGAGAGGTAAGGACTTCGGCCGACTGTTTCGTCACTCGGCCGCCCTGCAACACAATCAGTCGCCCGAGACCAGGATGGAACAGCACGTCCTCGACTGATCGGCCGTCCAAGAGACACTCCACTAATCCTTCGCCAGGGATCAGGCCGAATTCCTCATGAATGCGGGGAGCACGCAGGTCTGCATCCACCAAGAGAACCGTTTGGGTTGGTTCGCTCGCCAAGGCAATCGCCAAGTTAATCGACGTAAGAGTTTTCCCCTCTCCGTCCCGTGGGCTCGTCACTCCCAGCATGTTCCACCCGTTCTCCTGTAACCGGTGCAGCACTTGGGTTCTGAGGATCTTGTAGGCATCCGCGAATGGCGAATGGTGCCCCGTCAGTATTCGGTGCCGCTGCAGGACATCTTCGTCGATCGCAACTGAACGCGTACGAGAATACATCACTTCGGGGCCAGACGCCGCGGACCGGTCCGACCGAGGAGGCGCGGGTGCAGCATGCTGCTGCTCCTTGAATCGGTCCATCGCACTCTGGAGTTTGTCCATGATCATAAACGGAATCTCTCCTGTTTTATGTCAAGCCCAGTTTTCTCAGGGCGGCATACAAGACCACATCCAATGGGGTTCCCCTCGCCAGCACCGACACGAGCAGTAAGACCACGACGCCGGCACCCGCCAAGGCGAGTCTTCTTCTCTTGCGGAGCAGTCGCTGAAGATCGTCATCCGTCGGCATATAGGGAATCACGGCCAGCGGCGGCAGCCCAGCAAGCCTACCGAGGTGCTCGCCGCCGCGAATCGAGCGGTCGAACTGTTCGCGCGCCGCGCCGCTTCCGATCCCACCAGCGACGGCAAGAATCGCGCCGAGCATCACGATCACCGGGCGATTCGGCCGTTCAGGTTTCTCAGGAAGGTCGGGCGGATCGATGAGCGAGAATCGCTCGCCTTTTCTCTGAACCTCCAGCTCCTTGGAGACCTCGGCCTCAAGCAAGCGAGACGTGATCTCCTGGTGCTTGCGCACTGATTCTTCCCTGTTTCGGCTGAGATTGAGATAGGTGGGCTCGATTTCGACCGTTCGCTCAAGTCGACCGGCATAGTCATCGACTCTGCGCTTGATGCCCTCTCGTGATTTGCGAAGCGCTTGAAGCGAGGCAGTGGTCGATGAGAGTTGCGCGCGGATATTGATATAGGCGGGATTTTCGGGCTTGACGACCGGAGCTTGGATGCCCGCCTGCAAGACGTTATTCAGTTCTTGTTCGAGAGAAGCCACGATCTGGCGCGACCGGATCACATCAGGATGTTCCTCTCCATATCGATCGACGAGGGTCGCCAGACGGGCCTGTTCTGCATTGAGCCGCTTATGCAATTCCTCGGGCGTTGCGTGATGGCCGGTCTCTCGCTCCAGCGCGGCGATCTCCTGCTGCATCTTGATCACGTCCGGATGCTCGGGCGAAAGATAGCCGCTCGCGCTCGCATACTGAGCCCGCAATGCCTTCAACCGTTCGCCCGAATCCAGCAGCCGCTCCCCACTGGCCGAGATGATCGGCGTGTGCGGCTTCAGCGTGGCCAACTCGCCCTCCAGGTAGGACTTCTTTTCCTCTAACGCCCTAATGTCACGGTCGGCATCCAGCAGTTCGCGTTCTGCCTGGTTGAGCATCGTCATGTTGAGAGATATCAGCTCGGGCAGCGCTCCGTCAGCCTTCTGCTTGATCGCAGCCAGTTGCAACTCCAACGCTCCGATACGTTCCGCCAGCTGCTCTGATTCTTTCCTCAAGAAAGCGGTGGTCTCTTGGGCATGCCGTTCGCGAGTCTTAAGATTTTCCCCCAGAAACAGACTCGTCAGCTCGTTGGCCACTTTCTGGGCAATCTCCGGACTTTCTCCATCATAGGACAGCGTGAAGGCGATCGTGGCCTGGGTCGGCGTTTGCGTGCGCTTGTCGATGATCTTCACATTGATGACGTCCACACGAATGTCATCGGTAAACCGCTTCAGCACATCTTCAGTGGGTTTACTTTGGCGCATTCCAGAGTACAGCCCGTATTGCTCGACGATCTTCCAAAGGGTCGACCGCGTCATGACCTGCTGCTTGATCGTCTCGATCCGCTGGTCGGCATAACTGGTGATGGCGGACCGCACAAGGTCAGGCGGGATTTCCTGTTCTTCGATGAGGATGGTCGCCGTTGAACGATAGACTGCTGGCAGCAGAAAGGCGAGCGTGACGCTGGCCATGAAGAGCACGGCGGTGACCGCTAATATCAGAGTTCGGCGACGGCGGAGGAGCGCGAGGTAATCATGTAGATTGTTCTGGGGTGTTTCCATGGTGACGCTCGTCTGTGACTAAGGTCTCCCTGTTATCGCGACACCGACCACTTGTCTCCCGTATAGGTCAACATGACAAAGGTGGAATTCGCATTGGCCCAAAAGTTGACACTGCCCACGGCGCGCTCCGCGTAGGTGTACCCCACACTGAGGGTCCACCATTGAGCGAACTTCCACGACACATTGGGATTAACGTTGATATAGCGAGTCTGAGGAAATGACCCGCCAGTCGACGCGACGGGCTGAGTAAAATATAACCCCCCGGTGAGGGAAGCGGTGAGATTCTCCGTCAGCCGATGAGAAATTGAGCCGGTGACTCGATCGGTCTGGACCAACAGGCCAAATCCGCTGGGATAGAGTTCACGCCCACCATCGAGCGAAATAGTCGACTGCTCGAACTCTTGTTTGATATTGGCGTTATACACCCAGACGACATCATGCTGAGTCAAAGAGCCGCCAGGGACCCCCCCCTTCGTAGATGTTATAAACTTCGGTCCCCCCGACACAGTCGCGGAGAGCGACTCGGAAAAGTCATGAGACGCGCCGATTTTCACGCCCTCGTATGTCCATGTTTGTTGGATTTGTGAAGCGACGAAGTTGGTGGCTTCCCCGATCAATTTGATTTTGTCGTGCTCACGGAGTTCGTAGGACAATTCAGATGTCCCCCCGTTGGTCTGATAGTTCACGAGGCCAAGACTGAGTCCATTCTGGTAGGTGGCATCCACAAACTGATACCCCACTTGCCAGCTTACTCGCTCCGCCAGCCCCACTGTCACACTCGGGTTCGCAGTCCACAGATTGCGCTGGGTAAACGTGAGTACCAAACCTGTCTGGCGCAATTCACTCATCAAGGTATTGTCACGGGTAAATCCACCGTCAAAGCCGAACTTTAGGCGTTCCCATTCGTACGAGGTTCTGACCGGGAACAACAGATTGGTGAACCCCCGATCCTGTTGACCGTAGTACTGGACAAAGTCTGCTTGGGCATTGCCTTCGATCATAAAGGATTCCGTGGCACCCTTGAACTTGACCGCAGGACTTGTCCAATACCCCCACACTTCATTGTTGCCAGTGCTCAAGATCAGGTTACTGTTGTATACGCCCTTGACGTTGAACGAAGGCTCCGCCGACCATTCAGCCGACTGTGCCCTGTGACTGATGATGCCCAACAGAGTACTCACGACCATCCCTACAAGGAGAAGCCTGTGTAAATGCGACATCGGGCATCTCACTCCCTCACCGTCCGAGGGAGGGACCCCTTTTGCAGAATTCAGGGAACCACCACCACGTCGCCTCGTTCCAGGATGATGTTCTGGCTCAATTCTTTCCCTTTGCGGACGTCGCCATAGCGAAATGGAAAGACCACCTGTTCGCCGCGTTTCCGCCGCATGATGTGGATGTCGTTCTCGGCGGCATACGGGGTCAACCCGCCGGCCAGACTCAAGGCCTGAAGGACGTCCGTATAATGGCCGACCAGGAATTCGCCTGGCTTGTTGACCCGCCCGACCACGTAGATCTTATAGCTCAGGATCTTTGTGGCCAGGACCGAGACGTGCGGGTTCGGCACGAATTTGTTGAGACGCTTGACCAACTCGAGCCGGACATCCTCGACGGTCAGACCGGCCGCCGGCACGTCCCCGACGAGCGGAAACGAAATCATACCGTCCGGACGCACGACGACTTCCTGGGTGAGATGTTCATCTTTCCAGACAGAGATCTTGACCACGTCTTCAGGCCCGAGCAGATAGGACGCATCCGCAACCATCGCCGGCTCGCTCCCGTTTGACAGAGCCAGGGCGATCCCCTGCCACCACACGATGCACGAGCTGAGCACCAATAGTCCGACGACCCGCATATTCTATCCTTGCAACTGCGCCAAAACTGACTTGGCCTCATCGAGGCCGGGAAACGGCTTCTGGGACGCGACGGCCTTTTGAAGATGGGCTTTCGCTTCCGTCCGCTGACCAACTTTAAAATAGGCGACCCCAAGGTGGTAGTTCACCACGGGATGATCGGGCACCTTGGTTGCCGCTTGCTGAATAAAGTGAACGGCTTGACCGGAATGCCCCAGTTTGTAATGTACCCACCCGAGCGTATCGAGGAAGATGGCGTTGGGCGCTGTGGTTTCAAAATTCTTCGTAAGGACGAGAGCCCGCTCCAAGCTCTTCTGATCGCCCTTCTGATCCGTCAAGAGCGACGCCAAGTTATTCGCAGCGATGAGATTCCGAGGATTCTGCTGTACCAAGGTCTCGTATTCCTGGATCGCTCGGTCGACCTGTCCCGCCTCGCTCAGTGTTATCGCCAGTAACAGTCGCAGTTCCTGACTGTTTGGGTTCGCCTTGAGCCCTCTCTCCAACCATTCGAGACCCTCGTCCTTCTTTTTCTGAGAGAGCTTGAGCGTGGCCAAGTGCAGCCACGGCTGGCCCCACTCGGGCTTGTGTTCAATCGCTTCACGGAACCGGCTCTCAGCCATCCCCTGATTGCCCTCCAACATCGCGATTTCCCCGAGGAGACCCGAGGCGTAGGGGTGGTTGGGATTGCGGCCAAGCAACTGCTCAAGCCTCAGCTTGGCTTCCGAGATCTTGCCTCGCTTGAGATCGAGCTGCACCAACGCAAGCAGGGGCTCGGGCGCATCGGGATTGCGTGCCAGGGCCCGCTCGAACGAAGCCCGTGCCTGATCCCATTCGGCGCGAGCTTGATGGAGATACCCTTCTACCAGATCCGCCGCTGAGCTGTTGGCTCCCGCCACACGGGCGCGGGACAAGGTTTGCTCCGTCGCGTTCCAATCATGCTCCGCGGCCTGAAGACTCAACAACACACCGAGCGTCTGGAGGTTATTCTGGTCCTGCTTGAGCAGCTCCTCTACCCTGGTGCGGGCTTCTTTGAGCTTCCCGGAGGAGGTGTCAAGCGCGACCAGCGCCATCTGAGCATCGGCCATCCTTGGATTGAGCGCGACCGCCTGTTCCATGCTTTCTCTGGCAAGGACCAAATCAGAAGAGGCAAGGTAGGCCTGCCCGAGGAGAGCATGGACCTCCGCCGAATCGGGCCGATCTTTCAGCACGGTTCGAAAATCCTGGATTGCCTCTCTTCCATCGCCGCGCTGCAACGCAAGCTTTCCTCGAAGCAGCAGGCCGTCGGACGAATGGGGATTCTCCTTGAGCACCTCCGCCAACTCTTTTTCGCCTTCATCTTGTCTTCCCGCTGAGAACGCGAGTGCGGCGAGTTTGACCTTGGCGTCGAGGGCGGGGGGCTTTCCTCGAAAGTCGCCGCGCATTGCTTCGTACATCGCCCGTGCCTTGTCCGGCTGCTTGTTGAACTCATACAATTCTCCCAACGCGAGCCGGATCGCAGACGATCGAGGGAGGGCGCGTCGTCCTTCCATCAACGCGGCTTCCCCCTCAACAAATCCGCGCCGAGTCAGCTGGAATTTCGCGAGCGCGAGGTACCGCTGCTCATTGTCCGGATCAACCCGGATCATATCGCGCAGCAGACTTTCTGCCTTATCGTACTGATGCCGCTCATCGTAGAA
>DASPUC010000041.1 GCA_035623075.1 Nitrospiraceae bacterium
GCGCGGTGAAGGAAGGGTTTGACACAAAGGGGGCGGTGAGGAGATATCCCCCAAGAAAGGTTTCCTCTTCTTCTCTCCCATTCGGAGGCCCTTCAGCCTGTTCTTTTCCCATCTCCGGCAGAGGCCGCCCATATTTCTCCAAAGCCCAAGCGTCAGGCGTAGCGGTCGCGAACGAGAGAATGGCGAACGTGACAAACCTGAGCAGATGGAGAAGCATGAGCGTCGTGGGAGTTCCCTACGAACAAACAGAGCAATGAGGCAAGCCCTGGGCGGTTGTAGCGGGGCTGGTTGAGCAGGTCAAGTGCCGAATACGAACTGGCCCCGATAAATGATGCGGGCTAAAGAGATCCTTTGAGATAGACCGTGCCGGTTGGCTGAGGGCGACCGCCGGCTGGTTCCAGGCTGATGGCGAATTGTTTGGCTTTCGAAAAATCAGGTAGGCGTTTGACCAACATGTGGGCTGTCTCGCCACTATCCATGTGAAACGTACCGACGCTCGTAGGCTTATCTCCAATGGCCCAAAGTTGATAGGTCGTACCGGTCGGACATTCGGGGAGATTCACTGCATAAAGCCAGAGTTTTTGTGTGCGGGAGTCGAACAGAAGAACTCCGCCGGCTCCTTTGGCCATGTCTCCCCCGGCGAGCGACACGGCTTGGATATCCGGCACGCGCAGCAATACAGCCAGTTCATCCTGGATCGTTCGTCCTCGTTTTGAAGTGGCCGCCAGTTGGTTATGGAGATCGTCCAGTTCGGCTTCACGTTGAATGATCTGGTCTTTTAGCTCGGCGAAATCAAGGGTTCGTTTGTGCATATCCTCGCGAAGTTCAAATAATGTGCGCTCTCGTTCTGCCAGCTCTCGTTGAACGGATGCCAGTTTCACAGACTGTTCTTGAAGCCGAGCCGAGAACTGTTCCAGCTTGATCGAGTCCGAGCTGAGTTGGGTCACATAGTTCCAGCCTAGATATCCAGCGCCACCTAGAACCAGCAAGCTGGCAAACCCGATCACCCATGGAAGCGATCCCGAACGAGCCGGAGCGATGGGTGGAAACAGATGGTTCATCCATTCCCCCGGTTCGAGGCTTGGGCGTGGTGGTTCTTTCGCGCTCGACTCCGGGGCTACGGGAAGGAGATTTCTCGAGGCCATGGTTTTTGCCTTGAGAGATCGTGGCGGCTGCACGGGGCTCAATCCGAACGGCAGTAACGCGGCAACGGACTGATACTCCTTGAGGGCCGCGTGACAGGCGGCGCATCCTGAAAGCAGATGAGCTTCGAAGGCTTGTCGCTCCGTTCGCTCCAGCGCGCCGGCGGCGTAGAGGGGGACTGCCTCTTCAAGTTCTTCATGTGTCATGTCACGTCACCTTGTTCCCAATACGTGCGAAGCGTGTCTCGGAGCTTGGCCATCCCGAGCTTGATGCGCGTCTTGACCGTGCCGAGAGGCTGATTGAGTTTCGTGGCGATCTCCATGTGGGAGAGGCCCTCATAATAGGCCAATTCAATGGCCTGCTGTTGCGCGGCTGGAAGGGCACTGATGGCCTGGCCCACGAGGACACGGAGTTCCTGGTCCGCCTGCGTTTCGAACGGGCTGGGGCCGAGGTCCGGCATTCGCGCAGCTGCATCTCCGTCGAGTGAGTCTTTGTACTGTGGCCCGCGGCCGGTTCGATCTCGTAATCGATCGAGGGCGCGGCTTCGCGTCAACGTAACCAGCCATGCGACCGGCGTGCCTCGACCTACATCGTATCGAGCAACTTTTCTCCAGACTTCCAAATAGACGTCTTGCAGCAGTTCTGCCGCCTCCTCGCGATTACCCAGGATGCGCAAGGCCAGGGTATAAAGCAGCGTATTAGAATGATCGTAGAGCTGACTAAAAGCCTGTTGATCGCCCTTGACAACGCGAGCAAGCAATGCCGGATCGATCGTGAATGTAGCGTGACGAGGAGGACTGCTCATAGAGCGAATCTGTTGATTGGCAGACAACACGCCTCTTCTGGCACGCCACAACTATATCATCTACGTTCTCAACCGCCAAAGAGATGCATGAAAGTCGATCGGTAATTCAGTCGATAAAACAGCAGATTACGATGATCTATCGCGAGCGACCCTCCAAATGTTTTTCCAATCTGTGATCACGCAAGTAAGCGGGTGAGCAAGCGGGCGGCCTCGTCGGCTCCTGTGGGGGTCGGTGCAGGTTCGGCTGGAAGGGGAAGTACGAGGGCCTGTTCGAGAGATCGCTGCCAGGCGCCGCTATAAAAGTCGTCTACTGCGAGTTCGACGCCTCGACCGAACCGGGCGATATAATCGACGAGCGGTGGTTCGTCTGCAAAGTTGTATCGTCGTATGTAGACGAGTGGAACCCGACTCGTGACACATTCAATAACGGTCCCGTACCCGGGTTTGGTCATGACCAGATCGACCGAGACGAGCACGGTACCGAACCGGAACGGTAAATTCTGAAGGGAGACTATGCGAGAATAGCGTGATTCGACAGGACCAACGACGATGAATCGGAAGCTCGACATCGCATTCATCTGATCCCAAGGCAGGCTGCGAAGGGGGATCCCACCAAAACCCACGAGGACGAGCCGTTCCTGAGGCGCAAGCCGAAGCAGAGTCCGTACTGTCTCGCGTTGTGATGGAACGGGAGAGGCAATCGGGCCAATATCGCGGATCTGGCGAAAAGCGGACATCGTCAAGCCAGGGGCGATCCGCACCGCGAGATCAGCTTTCGCGTAGGCCTGCCGAATGTCGGCAATCAACTCCTGTTGGAACAAGTCCATCGGAGTCCGATAAAAATCGAGAATCTCGTCCCAGGTGAAACTCGCCATCGCGACCGTGGGCAGCCCCGCTCTCGAGCCAGCCGCTAATGCCAAATAGGAAGTATCGGACAAAATGAGAGCTGGCCGTCCCTGTTGCATGGCAGCCACTTCGGCTGCGAGACGTTTGTCCCATGACTCATGAAATCGCCGATGAGCCGTCCACGTCGCCGGTACCTCGACGGTTAACGGTCCGTCTTGAATGCAACCTACGTCCTGCTGGATATCCTGACATTCCCATTGTCCGAGCAAACGATCCTGAAAGAAGCTTGTTGGTACGGTGGTCCGGAGGATGGTGCGTAAGTCTGGGACGAGCGAGTGCAGAGTATTCAGAACGGGGACAACTTGAGCTGCGTGGCCATAGCCATGTCCTGAGATGGCACACCAAATAGTCGGCACAGTTGGAGCTTTCGTGGATCAGCTGCTGGAGTGGTCCGATTCTAATGGAGCGATGTTGTATTCCAGTTCGAGATCGAACTCTTCAACGAGTTGGTTGAAGACTTTCGCGCCCATATCGGAACGGACCTCGTTCATGACGAGGTCGATCGCTGGTCCAGCATGTAAGCCGAATTGTGTCTTCGCTGACTCGATCCGCTGTTTTGCATCATCAAGAGTCATGGCCTACTCCCTGCTTCATCGTCGCCGCCAGCGCGTTGATTATCCCAAAGTCCGGAGCAATGCCTGCATCTCCGGCACCAGGTCGACGCCCCCATTAGATCGGCCGGAAAGCGCGGCATCGATCCCGGCTTTTAAGATTGGTTTTGCCTCGCCTTGTTGCCCAAGTCCGATGAGCGCTCGGCCTAAGGCCAGATGAGAGGCGACGTGGGTGGGATCGAGCTGTACGGCTACCCGAAGATGTTCCGCCGCTTCACGGATGTCTCCGCCCTCTTGTAGAATCTTATTACCCAATCCATAGCGGCCCAGAAACCCCGTCGGATTTTTGGCCACCATCTGTCGGAATGCGTCCAGGTCCATCGTGACGCTCGGAGGAATAATGATGGCATGATAGCATCGGAGAGAATTGGAGAGCCAGCCCTGGGCGGCTCGAACTCCAACCGGAGGGTCTTGATTGTTCGACAAAAAGAGAAGGGTTATTGTGAGGAGGCAGGCGGACTTGTCGATACGGGATGTACATCTGTGCCTGAGCGTCGAGCCCCCACAGAGACTGTGTGGATGGTGGTTTCTGATGGCGGCGAACTATCAGCAAGATACAGAGGAGCGTCGCGAACGAGTTGATCCAACAATGAAGTAAGGCAGGTATCCGTCACCTGCCCTTTCAATTCCTCGATGACGTGCGGGCTCGCACCGAAAAGGTAGTAGTGCGCACTGCCGGAGGAGGAAGCGGTGTATTGCTTGGTCTGGCCGTCCCATCGCTCCGCTTCGAGAACCATCTCTGTGCCGTAGTCATAGTCGAACCAAATCACGGGTGACAGGAGAAACATCGATGCGCCAATGACAAACCCACTCCACGCTGTCTCGCCGGGATGAGGGTCGATGTGAGTGTTCATAGTCAGTCGAACCGTCACACGGGGCTCGTGGGATGCTGGTTGCTCGTAGCCCGACTGAAAATACTGCGAAAAGAGGCGTGTGGATTCGAGGGCACCGAGCACCTGTCGTTCAAGAGCTGGCGGAATGGCCACGGGTGCGCCGTTTTGTGTGATATGGATTGTCTCAAGGAGCAGAGGCACGCGTAGATTACTGGAGATTGTGGTCTGTGACGGAGACAACGGAGTTGCCTGGTCGGACAGTTCAATCCAATGGGAGCAACCGCTTGCCAACACAATGATGAGGCCAGCAACGCTCTGTCTCAAAAATTGTGAGTGTCGAGTGGTCACGCTATGCCTCACCTAGAAAAAGTAGGAAAATCCGCCAAATGGAAGGCTGGAGTTGATTCCATAGTTTGGGTAACTCGTACCGGCATTGGAGAAGTGTTGAAAGCGATAGCCGACGTTGATCGAGGCCTGTGACGTAACGAAAAACGAAATTCCAACGCCAGCGGTTAAGATAAAGTTTAGTTCAGAGGATTCTTCAGGGATCTTGTTGCCGAGATCAGTCCAGAAGGGGCCTCCCGCAAATTCGACATAGGGGCGGATTCGGTTATCTGCTACGAACGTGTACTTGATCTTCGGATTAAATCCGACACCGTGCGTGAGAACCGGCTCCTGAAATTGGATATACACCACCTCGGCGCCGATCGAGACTTGACCGCGATACCAACTGTCACCGATGGGATCGGTCAGCGTGATCATCCAGGAAGGCATGAAAGCGGGACCTTGCTGCTTTGTCACGTGATGTTTGGTCAATCGCTCGGGAAGAAGATAGCCGGCCGAGAGACCGACCTCTTGCGTGCCTATGGTGATCTCAGGAACCGGGTCGGCGGCATGAACTGACGTGGCGAGTACAGCCATGAGTCCCATCACACAAAGATGAACAAACAACGTCTCAACCTGCCTGAGAGATTCGAGTCGGAACCCTGTTGACCAGTTCTTACGAAACAAATCAGCAGGCGTGACGTTCCCAAGGTACCAGAGACATGTTATCTGTCCAGAATGAAGTGAAATTCTGTCCAGTGATCGGAGAAACGCTCAAAAGGAATAACTAGAGGCGGGCCGTTGATTGGCGAATCTCATGCAGTCGGTCTTGATCCTGAGCTAACTCTGCCAGACGGTAATGAGTATCCAATGACACGACTCGTTCAAGGCAGCGAATGGCTGAGACTGAGTCCTTTATACGGCTATACACATCGGCGAGAAGTCGAAGCACAGCGGCTTCTCCTGAGGGATTCCCCAGTTTAATAAAGTGCTCGGAGGCGTTGTTGAAACATTTCTCCGCCTTGCGCAAGAAACCTGCGTCCAGAAACGTCTTGCCAAGCTGACTGTAGGTGAGGGCCAAGCCTTCTTCGTTGCCCACCAGACGGTGTGATTCGAGCGCGTCCGTGAAATGGACGACCGCCTGATCCCAGTGTGATTGACGCGCTTCTTCCATCCCAAGATTGTGAGAGAGAATGCCGAGCGCCCGGTGATCGTTCAGCGGTTTCAAGAGATCGAGTGCTTCCAGATAATAGGGTCGTGCTTTCTCCGGTGTGTCGGTTCCGAAGTGCAGGTTGCCCAGATTTACCAGCGTATGGGCAATCGCCTGTTGGTTGCGTTCCGTGCGCTGAATTTTCAGCACTTCCCGGTAGCAGGATTCGGCTTGCGCCAGGTCGCCCGACAGCGCGCAGACGTTTCCCAGATTCCCGAGAGAATCGGACAACGCGGCGTTGTCGTTGGTCAGGCGATCATCCGCAACGGCCTGTTCAAAGGCAGCCCTGGCCTGCGCGAGTTGGCCGCGATGGAGAAAGATACGGGCGCGATGTTTGTCCTCATCAGCCATACGCTGTCAGCCGTCAGCGATCAGCTTTTGCAATTGCCAGGTTCAGAGCTCAGCACCCAGCGCTTCTAAACTTTAGTCTCCTCCCTTTGGAGTATCTCGACGGAATTCAACTTGAATGTCGTCGTCTTCTTCCAGGCCCAGCCCCGCCCTGAACGATTCGTGCAACTCGGTAATCTGTTCAACATCACGCAGTTCTTTTATACCAGGAGATGCAAAGTATGCTTCACAGAGTCTCACACCGGTGTGAAAGTGACGCGCGATCGTTTCTTCGGTCACCTGTTGCCAAGTGATGTAGATACAGAACGCGTGAAAGGAATGGGCCTGGGGGTACCGCTGAGCAAGAGCAAGCAATGTCTCATAGGCCTCTCGCGCTGTCGATCCGGCGTTGGATGAAAACGTCTCTTCCAGTTCGACGGCCATATCCCAGTCGGAACCGAGTTCAGCTGCTGCTTCTCGAAACGCCGCCTGAGCGGCTAGGGCAGGATCAAAGCGCATTAAAGACCGATGGCGCGCAGGTCAAGGTGGCCTTTTTTGATCGGTGGACACCAGAAATAGCTACCCGAAATAGGACGTGTGAACGTGAACAACGCATCCACGATGCCGTCCTCGACGCCGACCATCCTGCGCAGCAGCACGTCGAATGCATCAAAGGACTTCCCGAATGCCACAAACACTAAGCCGGCTCGGGACATGTCGGCCCACGGCATCGAGCGTCTCACAATGAAGGCGGCTGGGTCAAAACTTTCCTGCGCGGTGCGTTTGACATGGGCGGAAGGAGGCGCATGACCGAGCTCCTTGTTGTCGCGTTTCCGGCGGCCGATTGTAAAATCCTGTTTCTTCGGCGTCATCGCGTCGAATATATCTAGGTCATGGACCCATTGCTGAACCGCAACGAAACTTCCCCCATCAAGGCTTGTGCCTTGTCCGGTGACGACGGCGGCTTTGATCGCGGCTGCGCCTTTCGGATTCTCAGTTCCGTCTTCATAACCGGATAGGTCGAAACCCGACTTGTAGCGGAAGCCGTCGATTGTTTGTTCCAACTGAAAGCTGGAACCTACACTCTGAACGACGGCACGTGCGCGATGGACGAGTTCGCCACGATCGTTTCCCCGCAGCCAGCACCATAACTCGGCGGGCGTCGAAGGCACGTCGATGCCAGCAGTGGCGTAGCTTGGGAACACGTCGAGCCCTGGAACGTCACGACCGAGGGCTCGCACCAATGATTGGCCCAGCCCTACGACCGTCTTATCGCCGTCGACCAGTTTATTCAGATTGCGCAAGGCACCGGCGGGGTTCGTACCCGGGGTGCTGGTGAACAACAAATAGCGGGCGAGTGGTGGGACTGGAGCGAGGATTCCC
The DNA here is from genome assembly GCA_035623075.1 of Nitrospiraceae bacterium. Classification (NCBI taxonomy): domain Bacteria; kingdom Pseudomonadati; phylum Nitrospirota; class Nitrospiria; order Nitrospirales; family Nitrospiraceae; species Nitrospiraceae bacterium. The sequence continues at coordinate 7,543 of DASPUC010000041.1, forward strand.
TTCTGAATCTGTCTCATGGAAACTCCTTAGCTTAACCTTATTTGTTGTCGGCATGGACCGCAGTGCGGTGGCAGGATACTCGGGAAGGGAAATGGAGGTCAATGAGGGGACGTGGAATCTGCGTCCCCCATAACTCTCGGTCACGTTTACTTTCCTTCCCATCCCTCGTTAGACTGTGACTCGGCATCGTGATGAGTCAGGAACATCTCCAGCAAACTTCGTATATGGAATCTCTTAAGACCGATTCGGTCGATCAGGTCATCAAGTATCACATCCAGACCAAGCATCATTTCAATCGATATGCTCGCTCGCTCGGGTACCTTGATTGGGCGAATCAACCTGATCCCTTTCGGCGCTATGAGGGAGCGGAGCTGATTCAACTTCCATTGCTCAAGCCAGGCGAAGAACCGGTCTCACCATCTTATGACGCGATCTATCAGCAGGGAGCGGTCCCGGCTCAGCCTGTGACCCTGCGGACCATTTCTCGGTTCTTCGAGTTTGCACTTGCGCTGTCTGCCTGGAAGCGAGCAGGGGAGTCAGAATGGGCGCTGCGGAGTAACCCCTCCTCTGGGAATCTCCATCCGACAGAGGGCTATGTGCTCTTGCCACAGATTGACGGGCTTGATCTGAAATCCGGCCTCTACCACTACGCGCCGAAGGAGCATGGGTTGGAGCTACGCGCAGAGTTTGCCATTGAACAAGTGGCTCGCCTCCTGGCTCAGTTTCCCAAGGCTGCATTTCTCTTCGGCCTGACATCGGTTCATTGGCGGGAAGCCTGGAAATATGGGGAACGGGCCTTTCGTTACTGTAACCACGATGCCGGCCATGCAATCGGCACAGCGCGGATCGCAGCCGCAACACTCGGCTGGAAGATGGTGTTGTTGGATGGGATGGAACAAAATACCGTCGCGATGCTGTTAGGCACTCATCGCGTCGACGATTTTCGTGAGGTGGAGCCGGAACATCCGGACTGTCTGTGTGTGGTATGGCCATTGAATTCTGCAAGAGGCGAAGGACGAGGGACCAGTGGTGAAGAATTTACAATTCCAATGTTTCTCGATCCGGTCGTGGCAAAAGACCTCGCTCAAGGAGTGTGGCATGGGAAAGCGAACCGATTAAGTCAGGACCATGGAGTGCATTGGGACATCATCGATGAAGCGGCTGATGTGACGTGGAAGCGGTCGGAAGAGCGGCATTCCGTCGTCGTTTCACGAACAGGTACGATTGGCACTTCGCGAACGACGAGTGACACCGGATTGAATGCCGGTCAGATCATTCGTCAGCGGCGAAGTGCCGTGTCCTTTGATGGCAAGACAGCGATCTCTACTGCCACGTTCCTCCGGATGATGCATTCAGTGATGCCGAAAATGGATCGTCCGCAGTTGGAGCGCTCCATGCCGTGGGATGTGTGGCCTTATGATCCGGTGATTCATCTGCTGTTGTTCGTCCATCGGGTCGATGGCCTGACGCCTGGGCTTTACTTTCTCGTCCGCGATTCGAGGAAGTTAACCTTCATTCAGGAATCGATGAATCCGGAATTGCATTGGACGAAGGCCCCAGGGGCGGCGGAGGATTTGCCGCTCTATTGGCTGCTCGAAGGCGACGCGAGACGGTTGGCCGGACAAGTCAGTTGCCACCAGGACATTGCCGGGGACAGTGCGTTCTCATTTGGCATGTTGGCCGAGTTCGAAGGAGGCTTGCGGGAGAAGGGGGCCTGGTGGTATCCACGTCTGTTCTGGGAATCTGGCCTCCTCGGACAGGTGCTGTATCTGGAAGCAGAGGCAGCTGGCGTGCGGGCGACCGGAATCGGTTGTTTCTTCGATGACCCGGTGCACGAGATTGTGGCGGTAAAGGACCTGAGCCTCCAATCGCTTTATCACTTTACGATCGGGGGCCCAGTGGAGGATCGGAGATTGATGACATTACCGGCCTATCACCATCTCAACCGATGAGTGGGTAGGTAATAATAATTCAATAGGTTAGTAGAAGTATCTGATGTTTAAAATTAAGAAGAAAATCGAGAAGCCGAAAGCTCCTGTTCTCTACAACATCATTGAAGACTATTCCGAGTTTGATGCGCCGGGCAATGTAACGGTCTGTGCCATGACGGAGAAAGAAGATCTGCCCGGGCATTCGAAGATCCTCTCGGAAAGTTATGACGTGCCGTTGGATACAATGACCACACTTCTAGCGGCAGGCGGAGTTTATATCTATCCCCGGGTCGGTGGCTTGCTGACGCGGGGGTTGTTTGCCTGCTCAATCGATTCGACCCCAGGAAGTCCGAAGCAGACCTTTATGCTAGACCTAATGCAGTTTGCCGAGGCAGAGCAACTCGCGCGGGCCCGGTCGCTTCCCCTAGTCGAAGCTGCGAGGGAGGTCTTTCGGCGAACCTTGCCGGAAGAGTTGAAGATGAAACTGCAACAGAAGAATCTGGGACTAGACTATCGGACGTTGGATCGCGCTGTGGCGAAAAGCGGCGATATCAAGTACATCGACTTTCGCAAGGACTGGTCGCCTCATTTCAAACGACTCTGCATTATGCCGGATGGTCGACTCATTGAAACCGGAGGGCTGGAAGAGTTTGCGCAGTTACACGGCATTACGACTTCAGAAGCCAAGACACTCGTCGAGCAGGGCGGAACACTCGAAGCCAACGGCGAGGTGCTGGCCTGCCAAATCGTGAACGGCCAACCGGCGGTCGCGCGCTTCAGTACGAAACATTATGCGAAGGCCAAGGAGTTGGTGGCGACGAAAGGACTCCATCTCATGGATGCCTTGAGTGAAGTGGCGTACAACGATCCTGCCATGATGCGGGGGCTTGTCCGTAAGGAGTTGGCCGGCGGCCGATAGTTGTCAACCGTAAGATTCCCCGTTTGTTCTTCCATCACAAAGGATTCTACCTATGAAGAGGTTGGGCGTTCTCTGGCTGGTGGTCGCGTTGATCGCCGCTTGCTCTCCGAAGCCGATTCTCTACCCGAATGCCCCCTATCAGGAGGTGGGAGAGGCCGCAGCGCAACAAGATATCGACGAGTGTAAGGATATGGCGAAGGACGCGGGAGCAAAGCCTAGTCAGGGGAAAGCCGGCCAGATGGCAGGTGGTACCACGGCTGGCAGCGCTGTCGGTTCCGCTGCCGGTGCCGTAGGCGGCGCGGTGGTTGGGAGTCCCGGGCGCGGAGCGATGGTCGGTGCCGCTGGTGGAGCCACGGCCGGATTTCTCCGCAGCCTCTTTCGAAAGTCTCCTCCCAGCAACGCCTATAAACAATTTGTCCAGCGTTGTTTGACAGAGCGAGGGTACGAGCCGATGGGGTGGGAGTAAGTCGATCCGCTGGTGGGATGTGCCGGGTTTGACTCGTCAGGGTTGCGAGGATTGTGCCGACGAAACTGCCAAGGGTATTAGTTAAAATATCCAACGGCGAGGGATGACGGTTGTGGCAATACACCTGGTAAAACTCGATGCCGCTTGACAATACAGCTGCCGACCCAACGGCGACCCGCATACCAAGAGTGGGTGTATTCCCGATCGATCGCGCAACAAAGTAACCATAGGGGATGAAGAAAATCGTGTTTGTAACCAAGTCGAAGATGTATTTCCACGAGCGCAGATCACTGAGGGTGGGAAGCCATGTAATGTATTCCCAGTGCGAATGCCCGACGAAGTTGCTCAAGGGGAGTATCCCGATCAATACAATCCCCACCGCCCAGATAATCGCCATTGCCCGCATGATTAGTGCCGATGCCAGGTTGGATTCCTCAATCATGGACAGATAGTCCTCGAAATCAAAATTGTAATGTTGGCATTCTCTCCTCTTAACTCAATTATAGTCTAGGCCGACGCATTTCAGAGTAGCCGAGAATAACACTGGGTCTATTCTGTGGAACAGGATTAGATAGGAAAGAAGGAGGAAGCTAGCGTGCAAGTTCCTCATTCACGGCTTGTACGAGTTTTGCCAGATCGAAGGGTTTCTCAAACACTCGACGGGCACCGAAGAGCTTCGCGACGTCGAGGAAGTTTTTATCGCCTTGGGCGCCGGTCATGGCAATGATCTTGGCGTCGAGGTATTCACGGGTTAGCTGGAGGGTGGCTTCGAGGCCGTCCGTATCCGGCATGAGGATATCCATCAGCACGAGATCGACTTTGTTGTTCTGGTAAGCTGTCAAGCCTGCACGGCCGTCGGCCGCTTGAATGACCCGATGGCCTGCTTTTTCCAACACATCCTTGAGCAGAGTGCGAATGGAATCTTCATCGTCGATGATGAGTATCGTAGCCATAAGTTGGAACTCGCGCAGTAGTGTTTTGATCTTACCTGCCCCGGTTCCGCCTGTCTAGGGAGAAATGAATAGAAAGGGGACAATGGATCATATGGATCATAAAGTTGAGGCTGCTGATTCTGGCTGTCGTGCATTTGTAGCTGGTGCAGCGGGACCTGGATGGTCCAATGGCACATAGAGCGAGCGGATGAACCGCTGTCCCTCCGGAGACTGCATAAAGCTGACAAAGGATTCCGTGAGCGGATCAGATTGAGTACCAGTTAGGAGGAGCACTGGCCGGCGCAGGTGGTATCGTCCGTCCTTCACGGTGGGCTCGCCTGGTTCGACCTGATCGATGGTTAAAATCTGGATCGGAATGCCGTCCTCTTGGGCTTTGAGTGCTGATGCTAACGACATGTAGGAAATGGCGTTGTCTCGCCCGGAGACCATACTTAAGACTTTTTGATCCGAGCGTACCGGTTGGCCGGACGATGGCAGTTGTCCCTTGAGATTGAGTGACGATTCGAACCCGGCGGTAATATTGTCGGTCGCGGCACGAGAAATAATCTCGACCTTCCGATCGGCCCCGTCGAGATCGGACCACCGAGAGATCTGTCCAGAGAAGAGGGCTCTTACCTGCGGCGTTGTAACCTCCCGGACTGGATTGGCAAAGTTCACGATGACCGCGATGCCGTCCCATGCGACCTGAGTCGCCCGCAACCCTGCAACCGATCGATCGGTGACTGCAACTTGGGCATCTCCTTGCTTGACCATCTCTGCTGCGTGCAACGCCTTGTCCCATTCAATATCGATCGCGGTTCCGGGGTATTTCTTCTCATACGCCTTGGCCAGATCTTGGATGATCGGTAGTTCAGGACCGTAGCCCGCGATAAGAATGCGCCCTGCTGGAGCAGCCATCGCCACGCCCGTCAGTATCCAAGTCGGGAGCAAAACGAGCAGGCTGAGGCACACAAGCCTGAGAGAGCGAGTGTGACGATCACGTCGTGCGGTCATTGGATCTTCTCCTTTTATCTTTATCCTACCATCAAGACGGACCGGAATGTGAAAGCCAGACGAACTTTAGGTTTCAGCAACTTCTGAAGGGTTCTTCCAAGTCCACTTCACTCCTTTTGAGAAGATAATTATTGAAGGAGACTCGTCAATAGATCGCGCGCAGACAAGGGGCGGTGAAAAAAGGGTTGACCCTGTCTACGTAGTTTGCTAGAAATTCCCTCCTATCCCATAGTCAGACTGCCGTGCATCAATCGCGAGCGATTTCGTGCAGAACATAAATCAATGGTCGTGGACACGCCGGACGCTGCTGAAAACGTCCGTGGTGGGCCTGCTGATGCTGAGCGGGCGATTCTTCGGGCCTTCGGTCGTGCGTGCCGAGGATCTGCCGGATGGAACATTAACCATCTATAATGTTCATACCAACGAGTGGTTGCGGGTGAAGTACCGCGATTCAGCGGGCAACTATGATCTTGCAGCGCTCGACGAGCTCAACCACATTCTTCGGTGCCATCATACCGGTGAAGTCGCAGCGATGGATGTGCGAGTCATCGAGCACGTGAATTTAGTTCAGAAAACGCTCGGTGGCGACGGCGAAATCCACGTTATTTCTGGCTATCGGTCCCCCGCCTACAACGCCATGCTGGTCAAGAAGAGTCGCCGTGCGGCTCGCCAAAGCTTTCATGTCGAAGGGCAGGCAATCGATCTCTTCATTCCTGGCGTCCATTTACGGCAGATTCGGCAGGCGGCGCTGCGATTGCAGTACGGGGGTGTCGGATACTATCCACGGGCAAAGTTCGTCCACCTCGATTGCGGTCCCTTCCGGTTCTGGTAATCCGTCCTCGATTAGATCCGTTTGAGGAACAACACTGATAATGGTGGGAGTGTGACCACGAGCGAGTTTGCATGGCCATGAGAGGGGATCGAAATGGAGTGCACACCGCCGGAATTGCCCATATTGCTGCCCCCGTACACCGCTGAATCCGTATTGATCAATTCGCGATAGTAACCGTCCTGAGGGACACCCACGCGATACTCGTACCGAGGCATGGGCGTGAAATTACAGAGGCAGACGATCTGATCCGTCGGATCCTTCGCTTTACGAAGGAAGGCGATCACTGAATGTTGGGCGTCGTTGAAGTCGATCCATTGGAAACCGCTCCACTCGTGATCGACTTCGTGCAGGGCTCGCTCGTGTTGGTGGAGCCAATTGAGATCGCGCACCAGGCGTTGCAGGCCCGCATGCGGTTCGAATTGACAGAGATGCCATTCGAGGCTCTTGTCATGATTCCATTCGTTCCACTGACCAAATTCTCCGCCCATAAACAGCATCTTCTTTCCCGGATGGCTGTGCATATAGCCATACAGCGCTCGAAGGTTGGCGAAGCGTTGCCATGGATCACCCGGCATCTTGTCGAGGAGAGCCCGTTTCCCATGCACCACTTCATCATGTGACAACACGAGGACGAAATTCTCGGTAAACGCGTAGAGGAGTCCGAACGTCAGGTGGTTGTGGTGATACATCCGGTGCACGGGGTCATGGCTGAAGTAATTCAACATGTCGTGCATCCAGCCCATGTTCCATTTAAACGTGAACCCAAGCCCTCCAACGTAAGTGGGGCGTGAGACTCCGGGCCATGCGGTTGACTCTTCTGCCAGCGTCATGGCTCCCGGATGTTCACGATGAATGAGAACGTTCAGGTCTTTAAGAAAGGTCACGGCTCCGATATTCTCGTGACCGCCGAACTGATTGGGAATCCATTCACCCGCTTTCCGTCCGTAATCGAGGTACAGCATCGAGGCGACAGCGTCTACTCGGAGACCGTCGATATGATAGGTGTCCAGCCAGAACAGGGCGCTGTTCAGGAGAAAGTTTCGGACTTCGGTGCGGTCATAGTTGAAAATCCGGCTGTGCCAATCCGGGTGGTAGCCGAGTCGAGGATCGGCATGATCGTAGAGGTGTGTGCCATCAAACTGACTGAGTCCGTGAGGATCATCGGGGAAATGCGCCGGCGACCAGTCCATCAACACACCGAGATTGGCTTGGTGAGCCGCGTCGACAAACGCCATGAAGTCTTCCGGTGATCCATAACGGCTGGTGGCAGCGAAGTAACCGGTGGATTGATAGCCCCACGAACCGTCAAAGGGGTGCTCGGAGACAGGCATCAGTTCGAGGTGTGTATAGCCCATGTCTTTGGCATAGGGGATCAGCTTCGAGGCCAGCTCGCGATAAGTCAGCCATCGATTCTGGTCCTCCGGGACTCGCATCCACGAGCCGAGATGCACTTCATAGATCGACAGCGGTGTGGCTAAGGGATCACGCTGCGCACGTTCCGCCATCCATGGGCCGTCGTTCCATTGATACCGGGAAATATTGTGGACGATGGAGGCGGTGCGTGGGCGGAGTTCAGCTGCGAAGGCATAGGGATCGGCTTTCAAGAGAGGCGCGTCCTGACCGCGCGAACGTATTTCGTATTTATATGTGGCATTTTCGGGAAGCTCGGGAATAAACAGCTCCCACAGACCGGTTGCTCCGCGGTTGGTCATGGGATGGCGTCGACCGTCCCACTGATTGAAATCACCGACGATGCTCACGCGACGAGCATTCGGAGCCCACACGACGAAATGTACTCCAGATATCCCCTGCACGGTTCTCAGGTGGGCTCCCATTGTGTTGTAGGCCTTGAAAAAAGTGCCTTCGGCAAATAAGTGAAGTTCAAAATCCGTCAGCAGTGGAGCGAAAGCGTAGGGATCATGCTGTTCCCTGACCCGTCCAGAGTAATCCGTAATACGGAGGCGATAGGAGAGTTTTTCACCGACGCCTGGACAGAGGATCTCAAAAAGTCCTGCGTCGTGGATGCGCTTCATCGGGATGGCAGGTTGCTTCTGCCCCTCGATCAATACCTCCACATCCTGAGCGTCGGGAAGAAAACAGCGGATCGCAAAACCGGTGGAACCTGATAGAGAAGCAGGATGGGGGCCCAGGATCGAGAGGGGATCCCAGTGGTTGCCATGAACCAACTGGTCAACTTGTTCGAGCGAAAGTTGGGGCGTGAGCATAGGGTTCGTTCCCAATTAGCTGTATGGTACGGAGAGACGAACGATTATGGAAGAGGAAAATGTCTTAGACTTGATCTTCACGGTGGGTATTCTGGGCGACAAATTGACTGACTATCGTTGTGTTACGGCACAAGTGTCCCGATAATAGGGCTGATCGTACAGTCCGACCATCGGCTTGCTGGAGTATGCCATGTCTGATCTCTCGATTGCCCTGATAATCTTTGGGCTCGTGTACGTCACCATTATCACCGAGCGCATTCATAAAACCATCGTCGCCCTGTTCGCTGCCGCAGTCATAATCAGCCTTGGCGTGGTCACCCAGGAAGAAGCCTTTTACTCACATGAGTTTGGAGTGGACTACAGCGTGGTCTTTCTGCTGATCGGCATGATGGTCATCATCAATATTGTGCGGGAGACCGGGTTGTTCGAGATACTGGCAATCTGGGCAGCCCAAAAGGCCCAAGCCAGGCCGTTTCGTTTACTGATGCTGCTGACGGTGATGACTGCGATCCTTTCAGCCATGCTCGATAATGTAACGACCGTCCTACTCATGGCTCCCGTGACGCTGGCCATCAGCAAACGGCTTGAGATTAATCCTATTTCCTTTCTTATGTGCGAGGCGCTGGCGTCGAACATCGGTGGGACGGCGACGCTAGTTGGTGATCCTCCGAATATAATGATCGCGAGCAAGGCCCAGCTTGGTTACGTCGACTTCCTGCTGGTGCTCGGCCCTATTGCCGTGGTGATCATGGCGGTTTTCCTGACGGCGATGTGGGTCTTCGTGGGGCGTACGATGGAGGTTGCTCCAGGGTTGCAGCAGGCAGTTCTTGCCTTGGATCCGAGAGAGGCGGTTCGAGATCGCGTTCTGTTGCGCCGCTCTCTCTGGTTGTTGGGCGTCGTGAATCTTGGATTTTGTCTCCACTCAGTGGTCCATCTCGAGCCCGCGACAATCGCTCTTCTTGGAGCGAGTTCTTTCATGTTAATCGGCAGAACGCGCGGCGACGGTACCAAAGCAGAAGATCTCGCCTATTTGGCGGAAGTGGAATGGAAGACAATCTTCTTCTTTATCGGGTTGTTTATCCTAGTGGGCGCCCTGGTGAAAGTCGGCGCCATCAAATTTGTGGCCGATCAGCTCGTCAGTGTGACTCAGGGTCGTCTTGCTGCCACGACGATGACGGTACTCTGGGGATCCGCCTTCCTGTCTGCTGCAGTCGATAACATCCCCTATGTTGCGGCCATGAACCCATTAATTGTCGATCTCGCCCGCTCCCTCCATCCCGACATCAGCAACTACAACGCGCTTGTCCATCAACCGGACATTCTTCCGCTCTGGTGGGCGCTGGCCTTAGGGGCTTGTCTCGGCGGCAACGGGACACTCATTGGAGCGAGCGCGAATGTCGTGATCGCCGACTTTGCAGGACGAGCGGGTTACCGCATTTCCTTCTGGCAATTCTTCAAACTCGGTTTTCCCGTTATGCTCGGATCCATCGTGCTCAGCAGCCTTTACCTCTGGATCTTGTTTCTCCGATAGACCGGGTGCATTTGCCACAACAAGTCACCGCATCTTTGGTTCCACCACAACGTTGTAACGCGGTGAATTCACAGATCTTTCTGAACGAGTTGACTTTGTTCTAATCGGAACTATCTTGGGAGTGAATTTAGGACTGAGGGCGAGAAGGCTCGTGACCGCGATCGCAGTTTGAAAAGGAGGATCCTATGAACGTGACGATGAAGCATCCCGTACAGCTCACTAGCGATACTTTTGATTACCATGTCCTCAAGAATGACAAACCAGTCCTCGTGGATTTCTGGGCTGAATGGTGTGGCCCATGCCGGGTGATGAGCAACATCCTGGACGAGTTTGCTCATGAAGTTGGTGAGAGCGTGACGGTGGGCAAAGTGAACGTGGATGAACAGCCGGAGATCGCGTCGCGCTACGGAATCCAGTCCATCCCGACGATCATTATTTTTAAGAACGGGAAAATCGTTGATCGTCTGGCGGGAGCGGTTCCGAAGAAGGTTTTGAGTCAGCGGATGGCGGCGGTGACTCAGTTATCGTGAAAGCACGATAGGTTCACCGAAGGAGGTGTATGCATGAGATGTCCGCATTGTAATAGCAGAATGGTGCAAGAACGACTGGGTGCTCGTTCGTATTACTCGTCCGACGTGTTGCGCTGTGTGCAATGTGAAATCATGATCCCTGTGGAACTCAGATACGCTTGGCCCTATGCTCAATGGGGATACGCATAACCAAGCGTAAGAACCTCTGTTAAGGAAGGATAATCGCCTGTTCCGGATAGCCGAGTCCACGAAGTGTCGTCTCTAAGGCGTCAACCATCGGCGGTGGCCCGCAGAGAAAGATGACAGTTTCCGGAGCGGGAGACGGAAGACGCCGGCGAAGGATCTCAGCCGTGATCCGCCCGGTTCCACCTGACCATCCCGCAGGTGGCTGTTCCAGAACGTGATAGCAACGAAAGTTTAGGTGTTCTCGAACCGCGCGTTCCCATTCGTCCCTGAAAATGATGTCGTCCTCGGTTTTATTGGCAAAAATCAGAAACATCTCCACGTCGAGTTGTTTCGCGAGGATCCAGCGGATGATCGAAATCATCGGCGTGATCCCAGTTCCCCCTGCCACAAATCCCACCTTTGTCGCCATCCCATCAATCCAATGGCCACCAGTGTGTGGACCACTCATTAGGACTTGGTCGCCCACGTGCCGATCGTGGAGATATTTCGAGATGAGGCCTGTCTCGTAACATTTGACGGTTAGCTCGAAGAAGCCCGCGGTGTTTGGCAGGGACGACGGTGTGTAGGGACGTTTCAGCTGCTTGTCATGGATCGTGGCATGAACGTAGAGATGATCGCCCGGCAGCATGTCCAACGTGGCATTGGGAGGAAGGTCAAAACGGAAGGTCTTAGTGTCGTGAGTGTCGACATGGACAGCGCTTAGGTGGTAGGGAGCCGGCGTTTTGGACTTGATGCGGATGATTGAATCCATCAGAGCGCACACATCATACGAAGCCCAGCCGACCTACGCAACCTGTCACCGCTTCTCAAAGGGAGCTGCTGATTTGGACCACAGCTCAAGAGAGGGACCCTGATTGAGAGGGCCAGATTCACTGAGAAAAAGACACGTATTCGAAAATCCCTCGGCGCTAATGTCCGGGCTTCCCTTCTATTTATGGATAAAGCTCTTAGATCAGGAATTCGGCTCCCGCTAGTTTAGGTCTGCGTGGACTTCTGGACTGCTACCGCCGCATCTGCCAACAAGTAGACCGCCAACACGAGCAGCAGGGTCCCGCTTGCAAACCACTGGAAGGGGGCGAGGCCAGTTGGATCAGCGGTCGGGGACGTCGTGAATCCGAGTATTCCAGAGACTCCGCCGGCCCCGGCCAGGAGACGGGCAGCAAGTGTGCGCTTGTTTCCGAGCGTCATAGATCACCTCGTATGTGAGAGTTGACCGCAAGCCCAATTGGTGGCTAAGTCACCATCCCGATTTCTGTTTCGCTCCAATCCGCTCCTTGATCGTGCCCTAGGTTGTGTGAGGATTAGCGCGTTCAGCACCACCTCATTCTTTTGTCACCTTGTAAATCAGTTCGTCCCACTGGAATGCGCTGAGGGAATGTTCCGACCGTTCAGAGGCCCGCATGAGCTGAAGCCCAAGAATGCGACCCTGATGCCACCGCACAATTGATTCAGTGGCGCGCCCGACAGGACTTGAACCTGTAACCCCCAGATCCGTAGAGTTCAAAAATGGGTCTGAGAATAAGTGAGATTAATGATGAACTATACGCCAAAATACACTGATAATACTATCATATTAAACGCCATGATGACGATTGATGGAGATTGTCTTAGACTGGGAATTCGAACCAAAACTCGAACCGGACCTTAACCATAATCATAACCATAAGCAAGAAGCCAACCTATTTACCTAAGAAGTACTGCTGGATTTATTCCTCTCGCGTACAAACACCCGAGCAGAAAATCGGTCTGCTACGCGACCGTTTTACGACCGCATCGTGTATCTGGTACGAGTCCCACTCAGCTCCCCTTAATGGACAATAGAGAGAGCTTTCGGGGTATTATTTAGTTGGAAATAAAGCATCTAGCTAGGAAGCCACGGTAGGGTAGAGTGGATGAATCTTATGCGCCGGACTTTGCGCGGAGATAATACCTTACGGCTAGGCCCACAAAATAGTACAGTAAAGATCGCCGAGATCGCTAAAAACACGTAGGGGCAACATGGTCGGATTAGCCTCAGTTAGAATTACACCGATGAGTGC